>DASQHK010000481.1:0-4545 GCA_035632135.1 Bryobacterales bacterium | reverse complement strand
TCCTATGCCCCGCCCCTGATGGCGCCCTCTACCTATTCCTGGAAGGTGACGGCCTTCGAGGGCGACAAGCCGCTCGCCGCGACCGAATCCAAATTTGACCTGATCACCATCGCCGAGCGGCAGCAGATCCGCCGCCAGCTTGCCGAAATCGGTGGCGCGGCCGGCGACCCCGCCGTGCTGGTGGCTCGCGCCGCAGTCCTCGAGCAGGCTCATCTGGGCGCCGCCGCGCTCGACGAATACCGGGCCGCGGCGCAGATCTGGAAAGACGCTGCGTGGCTCCAGGCCAAGATCGCCGAGCTCGAGCAAACGCTCGATGCGGCCCAGCAAAGCGTCCCGCCGGAGTAGAGCATTTCCAATCCAAGAAGGATCGTGAAACCGAGCTTCGTTTCTGACACCGGATGATCCGGAAACGGGAGGGCGGCAGGCAGTCTTCTTGTACCCCACTCCTTGCACGATCATGTTGCACTGGACAACTCTGTAGAGCAAGCTCTGGGCTCGCGTGCGCTACACTAATGCGTCTGTGCGCCTCATCCGGCTGGTGCTATTCGTTTGGTCGTGCGTCGCGGCGGCCCAGTCGCCGGCGCTGCTGACCCTGGAGGTTTTCGTCACCAGTGGCGGCAAGCCGACTGCGGCCCGGCTCTACATCACGGGCGAAGGCGGCCGTTCCCACCTGGCGCCCGGCGCGGTGACGTATTCGCGGCGGGGCGAGGAACATTCCGTCATCGACCAGAGCGTCAGGGTGGCTCTGCCGCCGGGAAAGTACCGGGTGCGCGCCGAGAAGGGACTGGAGTACCGGGTCGCCGAAAAGACTTTGATGCTGGAGACCGGCGATCCGGCGCGCGTCGACCTGGACGTTCCGCGCTTCTTCGACATGCATCAGTTTGGGTGGTATTCGGGCGACCTGCACATTCACCGCCGGCCGGAGGAGATGGCGCTGCTGCTACGCGCGGAGGACCTGAACATCGGCCCGACTATTACCCGGCACCTCGGCAATCCCAAGAGCGACCTGGCGCCCTTCCCGCCAACGGAATTGCTGCCCGTTGACGACACACATTTCGCTGGTATACAGAACCAGGAAGTGGAGCGGCTGGGAAAAGGGCATGGCGCGGTCGTGCTGCTGAACCTGCCCGAGCCGATCGCGCCGGAGATGACCCCGCTCTACCCGATGGATGCTGATTTCTGCCGGCAGGCGCGGGCCCGGAAGGCGTTCGTGGACGCCGAGAAACCCATTTGGAAAAACGTTCCCATCGAAGCGGCCTTCGGTTTGATTGATGCCATCGGCGTGGTGAACAACCATTTTCACCCGCACGACGTGTGGCTCGACGCCGAGAAGTACGGATCGATGGAGCGCGACAAGCCGGCGTACAAGACAGTCGCCGGCTTCGCCCAGTGGATGATGGACCTCTACTACAGTTTTCTGAACTGCGGCTTTCGCATTCCGGTGTCAGCGGGCTCGGCTTCCGGGGTGATGCCGAGCTGGCCGGGCTACGAGCGGGTGTACGTGCACCTGAGCGGGCCGCTCAGCTACGACCAGTGGTTCGCGGATCTGAGGGCCGGCCGCAGCGTGGCCACCAACGGCCCGTTGCTGATCGTAGCCCTGGACGGGCAGCCGCCGGGCGCGGAGGTGGCCTGGGATGGCCCGACCAGCGCCACCATCGCCATTGAGGCGCACTCGCAGGAGCGGCTGGACCGCATCGAGATCGTTTACAACGGTGATGTGATCCGCACATTCTCGGGCGGCGGCAACGCGGTGTTTCAGACGGCGCTGAATCTCACCATCCCGGAGCCGGGGTGGCTGGCGGTGCGCTGCTTCGAGCCGGCGGGGGAGACCATTCGCTACGCCCACAGTTCGCCGTTTTACTTCACGCGCAACGGCAAGCTGCCGGTGAAGAAGCCGGCGGCACAGCGGTGGGCGGAGTTTGCGCACCGCCTCGCAGCCACGGCCAACGCCGGTGAGTATCCATCGCGCGAGGCCTACGAGAAGGCGGTGGCTACATTTCGGGAAGCGGAGCAGATTTATCGAAAGCTGGCGGAGTAGAGAAGCAAGGCTCGGTCCTGGCAGCGGCCGGACCTGGCAAGCTTTGGTAGTATATGACCCATGGCGGCGGGGCGATTTCTGGCAGCTTTCACGCTGGTCGTGCGGGCGCTGTGGGGCCAGCAGGCGCCGTTTCGCGCCCGTTCGGCGGGGGGCGCGGTCACCTTCAACAATCAGATTGTTCGGATTTTGCAAGAGAACTGCCAGGTCTGCCATCATCCCGGCGACATCGCGCCGTTTTCGCTCATGACGTACCAGGATGCGCTGGCCGAGGCGCGGGCGATTCAATCCGATGTGCAAGCGCGAAAGATGCCGCCCTGGAAACCGGTCGCCGGCTATGGGGAATTCCGCAATGAGCGCCGCCTCTCGCAGCACGAGATCGACCTGATTACGCGCTGGGTGCGCGAGGGCGCGCCGGAGGGCGAGGCGCGCGATCTGCCACCGCCGATGGAGTTTCCTTCCGGCTGGCGGCTCGGCACGCCGGACCTGGTGCTGGAGCCGGAAACCGCCTTCACCGTGCCGGCCGACAGCGGCGATATCTATCGCTGCTTCAGCGTCCCGCTGGGCCTCACCGAGAGCCGCTACGTGACCGGCATCGAGGTTCAGCCTGGCAATCGCAGCGTAGTGCACCACGCGCTGCTTTTTCAGGACACCACCGGCGTCTCGGCGCAAATGGCTTCCAATGACGGGCAGCCGGGCTACCCGTGCTTCGGCGATCCTGGCTTTTTGCCGACTTCGGCATTCGGCGCCTGGGTGCCGGGCAACGATCCGCAGCAGTTTCCAGACGGCATCGGCATCAAGACCATGCCGGGGGCCCGGCTGGTGTTGCAAATTCACTACCACCCCAAGGACACGCCGCAGAGCGACCGCACCCGCGTGGGCCTCTACTTCGCCCGCGGGCCGATCCAAAAGAACTACGCCTATTTACCAATTGTAAATACCCATCTGGACATTCCGCCGGGTGAGGCCCGCTACACGATCACCGCCTCTTTCACCGTGCCGCCGCTTTTCGGCGCGCAGGCCATCTCCATCACCCCACACATGCACCTGCTGGGACGCCAGATGCGGGTGGACGCCGTCTATCCAGACGGCGCGCGCCGTCCGCTGATCTACATCGACGACTGGGACTTCGACTGGCAGGGGACGTACTATTTCAAAGAGCCGGTGCCTTTGCCGCCGCTGACGCGGCTGGAGTTGACGGCGGTCTACGACAACTCCTCGGCGAACCCCAAGAACCCCAACCAACCGCCCAAGGAAGTGCGGTGGGGCGAGCAGACGACCGACGAGATGTGCATCGCCGCCATCGGGTTCGTTCTGGAATAAGCTATAATCCTTGTTTGGCCTCCATGACTAAGAAAGTGTCGACGAACCGGACAGTGTTCATGGGAAACCTGCCTGCCTGGGTGACCGCCGAGGACATCCAGAGCTGGCTGGTACACGAGAACATTACGTTCGATGATGTGAAGGTGATTCGAGACTTTGAAACGCAGGAATCCAAGGGCTACGCCTTCATTGAGGCGGCCACCGACGAGGATTCCAAAGCGATCATCGCGCGTTTCAACCACGCCCCGCTGGAGGACCGGAGCTTGCGGGTCAACGAAGCCCGCGGCTCGGACCAGGGGCGCCGCCCGCCACCCCGCAGCCGGCCGAAACCGGCGCGGTGAGCCCCTGCCTATCTACAGAGAGAGTCGCCCCGACGCAGGAGATGAGCTTTCTGTGCCACGGCGCGGTGGCGGGTGGAAGGCAACGGGCAGCGGGCTGGTGTCCTTTCTCAGTTCTTCCATTCCTCCCTTCCTGAATTCCCGAACCCTTCGAGGGCCTTGTCCAGGCTGGGGAAGAGGGTAAAGACCGAGTATAGTTTGGTGATTCCCAGCACATACTGAACCCGCTCGGGGGGGCCAGCCAGGCGGAGCTTGGCGCCCTCGTTGTTGATGGTGATCAGACAGCTCACCAGGAAGCCGATGCCGGCGCTGTCAACGTATTCGACGCTGCTCAAATCGAAGATGAAACGCCGCTCGCCCTGGCCGAGCAGATCCTTGAGGGCCTGGCGGCAGTGCTCGGTTTCGCGTCCGAAGGTGACGCGCCCGTGCAAGCGGATGACCTGGGGGCCTGACGAGTGCTTGACAATGGTGAACAGCGGCATATCCAGCCTTTCTATGGCGGTGCGTCTCCTCCCAGCACTTGGGCGGGCCTGTGCGGCTCCCCCTACTTTACGGGAATTTGCCGCAGGGTTCAACGGAAAGCGAGGCTGGCGGATAAAGTTTTCGGCCGCCGCGCCGATGACAACAAAGAGTGGCCTTATGCGACTGCCGAACCACACCCGTCGTTTCCAGCGCGGCAACGCCATCATCGAGTTCGGCTTGGCGTTCCCGATACTGTTCACGTTTCTGATCGGGACGTTCCAGCTCGGCTACTGCTTTTTCGCTTACAACGAACTGGCAAGCCTGATCCGCGGCGGGGCCCGCTACGCCTCGACGGCCGATTTCGACAGCGCCAGCTCCCCGGTCGGG
>DASQHK010000480.1:0-5245 GCA_035632135.1 Bryobacterales bacterium | reverse complement strand
ACTGGTTGCTCGAGGTCGACACGATGTCCACCTCCCCAGCCGTGAAGTTGGCCGCGTAGATCGCTCCCCGCGGCTCATCCAAAGCCATCTCGCTGATGTGCCCGTTCAGCGGTATCAACTGGCCGAATGTCGCTGCCCAAAGCGGCCGGCTAACCCCCGCCGCCACCCACAGCCCCAACACCGCCACCCGCACTCCCAGCCTCTTTGCCTTTACCAGGGTTTCTGTTCTCATGTCTCGTTCTCTCCTCCCGTCGCCCGGCCTTCAACTCCTTAGGGGGCGGCCGCGCGGCGGTTTCCACTTTGCGACTTGCCAGATCACCTGCCGGGACTCAGGGGCCAGACACTCCTCGGGCTTGGGAGCCGCCCCTGGTCATCCATCGCCAATTGCTTCTTGCCTGCCTTGCAGCGTCAAGCTTCAGGGACGCCCTTAGTTCTCGTGTCCCTGCTGCTCGCGATGCTTCCGGCGAATCACGATCACTGCCAGCAGCACCACCGCCAGTATTCCGCACACTACTCGCACAACTAACGGGCTCATTTGTTTTTCTCCTTTAAGTTTTCATCGGTTCATCATCGGGAGCAGCTCCCGGAAGATGCGCACAATTATGGGACCCACCGTCACCACAAACAGCGACGGCAAAATGAAAAAGAAAATCGGGAACACAAGCTTCACACCCATCTTGGCGGCCTTGGTTTCGGCCTCCTGCCGCGCCTGCACCCGCATGTAATCGGAGTGGCTCTTGAGCGAGCCGGCGATGGATGTCCCGAACCGGTCGGCTTGCACCAGTACGGCCACCAGCTTCTTCACTTCATCCACACCCGTTCTCTGGCCCAGATCGCGCAGCGCATCTACGCGCCGCTTGCCAGCGCGCATTTCGAGGTTCACAATGGCGAACTCTTCAGCGATTTCCGGGTGGGCCGTCTGCAGCTCTTTGCTCACCTGCATGATGGCTTGGTCCAGACCCAGCCCTGATTCCACGCAGACCACCAGCAGGTCCAGCGCATTGGCCATGCCCTTCTTGATGGCCTTCTGCCGTTTCTTCGCTGCGTGGCGCAGAAACTCATTGGGCGCCAGGTACCCGATCGCCGCCGCGCCCAGAACGTACGCCAGCCAGTTCTCATCGCCGATCGAGAACCCCAGCGTGAAGATGATCACCACCAGCGGCAAAGCCACGGCGAGCGACGCTTTGACGCCGTACATCACGCGCACCGCGTTCGGGTTGCGGAACCCGGCATTCAGAAGACGGCGCTGCAACAGCCCGCTGTCTTTGGGACTGGTGGGCAGCACATTGCCCAGCCGCCGCATGATTTCGCGGAAGGCCAGGCTGGGATGCGCCATCGACTGCTCGCTGGCCGCCACCTCGCCGGCCAGGCGATCCATGGCCGCCTTCGGCCGTACCCACAGGTTCATGCCCAGCATCGACAGCAGCCCCACCAGCAGGCTGAACAAAATGATCGAGGAGATCAAAACCATAGCTATTCCTTCCTCAGCGTCCTCCGTCAGACCCCGATGTCGATGATCTTGCGGATCGTCAAAAATCCCAGGAATTGCAGCCCGATGGCGGTGACCATCAGGATTTTCCCGGTCGGGTCGTTAATGAAGAACATGACGTAGTCCGGGTTGGTGTAGAACATCAGGATGGCCACCACGAGAGGAATCATGGACAGCACCATCCCGGAAATGCGGCCGTGCGCGCTGATGGCCCGCACCTGCCCGCGCAGCTTGAAGCGCTCGCGGATCAGATAGGCCAGGTTGTCCAGCAGTTCGGCCAGGTTGCCCCCGGTGCGCTTCTGTAAGAGCACGGCGGAGACGAAGAAATGCACGTCAATCAGAGGGACCCGCTGGCCCAATTTCTCCAGGGCGATCTCCAGAGGCAGGCCCAGGTTCTGTTCCTCGAAGGTTCGCCGGAACTCGCCCGCCACCGGCTCGGGAAACTCCTTGTGCAGCATTTCCAGAGAGACCGAGAAGGCGTGGCCAGCCCGCATCGCGCGGGAGACAAACTCCAGCGACTCGGGAAACTGTTCTTCGATCTTGGAGAGCCTCTTGGACCGCTTCTGCCAGATGTAAACGAACGGCAGCGAGGCGCCGATCAGCATCCCGATCGGTGAAATCGCTCTGCCATGCGGTATCACATACCAGAAGATGTTGAAGAACACCAGAGCCAGGAACAGCGACGCGTGGATCAACTGCGCCGGCTCCCAGGCCAGGCCTCCCTGCTCGATGTAAGTGCGCAGCTTGGTCTGCAGATCTGCACCCAGCAGCCGGTCGGCGAGCGATCGCTTTTCGCCGCTCTCGTTCTTGATGAGCTGGGTCTGCTTCAGGGCCCGGGGCGTCTTCTGCTTGCCCGTCAGCCGGTCCTTGATCTGGTCCACGTCGCGCTTGTGCATGGATCGCGAGAACAGCAACGCGAACACAATCGTGGTCATCAAGACCACAATAAAAACCATCAATGCCAGTCCCATAAAGCGGCTCCTCAGTTGACCTCTTCTGCGCTTTCGAACATTTCCATGGGCAGCCGGATGCCAGCCGCCAGAAGTTTTTCATAGAACTTGGGGCGAATGCCGGTGGCCGAGAAGCGCCCGACCACCCGTCCCTCCTGGTTCAGGCCGCGTTTCTCGAAGACGAACAGATCTTGCAGCGTAACCACCTCACCCTCCATGCCAGTGACCTCGGTGCAGCTTGTGACGCGCCGCGAGCCGTCCGAGAGCCGCGCCACCTGTACGATCAGGTCTACCGCCGCGGCGATCTGCTGGCGAATGGCGGTGAGCGGCATGTTGCCGCCGCCCTGGGTCACCATCACCTCCAGACGGCTGATCACGTCGCGGGGCGAGTTGGCGTGCACCGTGGTCATCGAGCCGTCGTGGCCCGTATTCATCGCCTGCAGCATGTCCAGCGCTTCCTCGCCGCGGCACTCCCCGATGATGATCCGGTCCGGCCGCATACGCAGGGCGTTGATGAGCAACTGGCGCTGGCGAATCGCGCCCTCGCCCTCCAGGTTCGGCGGCCGCGTTTCCAGGCGCGCCAGGTGCGGCTGCTTGAGCTGCAGTTCCGCCGCGTCCTCGATGGTCACCACGCGCTCCTTGGGCGAAATGAACGCCGACAGCGCGTTCAGCATGGTGGTCTTGCCGGCGCCGGTGCCGCCGGAAACGATGATGTTCAGCCGGGACTTTACCGTCGCCTGCAGCAGCTCCAGCATGCTGCGGGTCATCGACTGCTTTTCCACCATGTCGTCCGGCATCAGCTTGTCGGTGCCGAAACGGCGGATCGACAGCAGCGGCCCGTCCACGGCCAGCGGCGGGATGATGGCGTTGACGCGCGAGCCGTCGGAAAGCCGGGCGTCCACCATAGGCGAGGACTCATCCACGCGGCGCCCCACCTGGCTCACGATCTTGTCGATGATGCGCAGCAGGTGGCCGTCGTCCTTGAAGGTGACGGTCGAAAGCTCGAGCTGGCCCTTGCGCTCGATGTAGACCTGGCGATGAGTGTTAACCAGAATATCGCTGACCGTCGGGTCCTGCAGTAGCGGCTCGAGCGGCCCCAGGCCGAACACTTCATCCAGCACTTCATCGCAAATCTGCTGCCGCTCCATGGAGCTCAACAGCGTGGACTCGCCATCCAGCAGCGACAGCAGCGCAGTCCGCACCTCGGCGCGCACCTTCTGGTTGTCAATGTTGGCCAGGGCTTCCAGATTGATCTTGTCGAGCAGCTTGCGATGGAGCGTGAACTTCAGCTCCTGGTACTCCGGGTTCAGATTGAGCTTGGTCCGTCCGGCGCCGCGGCGCAGGCGGTCCTCCCAGCTCACGTCCTGGTGCGTATACTGCAGATTCTGTAATGTCGCCATGTTGTTTTTACCGTGTCCCTCAGCTCTCGGGCAGCAGTGCGGCGAGGTCCATCACCGACACGCCCTTTTTCTTCTTGTCCGACTGGTGCGCCGGCGCCATGAGGCCGTCGCTAAAGCGGTGGATGTGTTTGCCGATCTCGCAGTTAGGCGGAAGCGGTTTGCCCGCGGTCAGCGCCCGGTGCACGGTCGGGTAGTCATCCGGAAAAGTGTGGTGCACCGGGAAGTTGAACACGCGCTGCATGTCCGCCCCGCTCAGTTCGTCTCTGCGGCTGCTGCGGTTCACCAGCACGCGGAACCGTTCCCGGCTGAAGCCCATCTGGTCTAAAAAGACGATGCACTTCCGCGTCAGGTGCAGTGATGGCAGCTCGGGCGTGCAGACAATGAAAATCAGATCGGCGTCTCCCAGAGTGGCCATGGAGATGCGGTCGTAGGCGCAGGGCAGATCCACCACCACCGCCTCGTAAATGGCCCGGGCGTACTCCAGAATTTCATGAACCCGGTGTCCCTCGAAGTTCACCGCCTCGGGCTTTTCCGGCGCCGGCATCACATCCAGGCCGCCGGAACTGGCGATCAGGGAGTTCCACAGGCTGTTGTCGAGCTGGTCGGAGTGGCGGATGCCGTCTAATAGGGAATAGCTATGGTTGATCTTCAGAGCGAATGAGATCGTACCGCCCAGCAGGTCGAAATCGGCGAGCAGAACTTTGCGGCCGCCCTGGCGCAGGGCGTAGGCCGTGTTGTAGGCCAGCGTGGTCGCGCCGTAACCGGCCTTCGCGCCGACGAAAGCCAGCAGTTTACCGCGCTCCGGCTGGGATCGCTCCTCATTTTCCCGCAGCCGCATCACGCGGGCGATAACCGTATTCTGCGTGGGAAGGTCAAAAGGAGCGCACAGGAATTCGGTGGCTCCGGCGCGCAGCGAGCGCATAATGATCTCGGCGTCGCTGTTGAGGTGCAGTCCAATGATGTGGACCGTCGGACGAAACGACGTGATGTACGGCATCAGCCCGAGCGCAGTTTCCAGGTTCGAGCTTAGGTCGAGCAGGATCAGGTCGGGCCGGAGTTGCCGCACCCGCATGTCCAGCGCTTGCGGCGTGGGATAGCTCTTCACATCCGCCAGAATATTGAACGTCCGGTTCTCAGCCAGAGTGCTCGTGAGCTGCTGGGCCAGGCTGCGATTCGGACAAATCAGCAAGGCCGCTAATTCTGCTCCCTGTTTGATTGCGTAGGCTCCCATACGATTACTCCCGCGATCATTTCTTCACTGCTTCTTTTTCTGTTGCTGTTCCTGCCCTTGCTGGTCGGTGTTATAGCCCGGCATCGGGTAAGAGGGCATGAAGTCCTTGGGGTAGTTCAGCCCCGGCTTGGGCGCCCCCGCCGCGATCGCTTCGGGAAACTCCGGCGTCACCAGC
>DASQHK010000479.1:0-5969 GCA_035632135.1 Bryobacterales bacterium | reverse complement strand
CGCCGGCGAGAAGGAGCGGCGCATCACGGTGGTCTGGTAGGATGGCAGACTTATGGAAACGCAACCGCAGCCGTGGGCGCTGATTTTAGGGGCGAGCAGCGGGTTCGGCGAGGCGACCGGGATCGAGCTGGCGCGCGCGGGGATGAACATTTTCGGCGTGCACTTTGACCGCCGCGCCACGCTGCCCCACGTCGAAGAAGTGATGGCCAGGATCCGCGCCCTGGGACGCGAGCCGGTGTTCTTCAACGCCAACGCCGTCGATGAGGAGAAACGAAAAGAGATTCTCGCCGCGATGCAGGAGCGCTGCAACGATCCGGCGCGGCCGGGTACGGTGCGAGTGGTGCTGCACTCGATCGCCTTCGGGGCGCTGGTGCCGTACGTCTCGAAGAACCAGGACAAGACGGCAACCAAGGCGCAACTGGAGATGACCAGCGACACCATGGCGCACAGCCTGGTGTATTGGGTGCAGGATCTCGTGCAGAGCGGGCTGATGAAAAGCGGCGGGCGCGTCTACGCGATGACGAGCGCCGGCGGCGCGCGGGCGATCCCGCAGTACGGGCCGGTGTCGGGAGCGAAGGCGCTGCTCGAGGCGCACATCCGGCAGCTCGCCCTGGAGCTGGCGCCGTTTGGCATCACCGCCAACGCCATCCGGGCAGGGGTCACCGATACGCCGTCGTCGCGCAAGATTCCGGGCAGCGACAAGCTGTTCGAGTTCGCGGCCATGCGGAACCCCTATGGGAGGCTCACCACTCCGGAGGACGTGGCCCGCTGCATCGCCGTGCTGAGCAGTGAGAATACCTACTGGATGACCGGCAACACGATCGGAGTGGACGGCGGCGAGGACATCGTGGCGTAGGGGCGGCGATGCCGCGATCGCTCGAGCGCTTTCAGGGTTCCGCCATTCCGCAAAAATGAACCGCCGTGAGGGCGTAGATCCGGGCGCAGGAAACGAGCTGCGCGAGCGAGACGCGCTCATGGTCGGAGTGCGCCGTTTGATGCGCCGGGCCGTAACAGACGGTCGGAACCGCAGCGTCGTTCGAGTAGAGATTGGCGTCGCACACCAGGGCCATGCCGATCCGCTCGGGCGCCTTGCCGAGGACGGCGCTTCCAGCGGACTCCAGGGCGTGGACGAGCGGGTGAGCCGCCGGCGTCTCGAACGGCTCGCGGTGGCCCTCAAACGACGCGCGGAAGTCGAGGCCCGATTCCGCGGCGAGGCGCGCGCAGAGCGCTTCGAGCGCGGCGCGGACGTGTGCGTGCGTCTTGCCGGGGAGCCACCGCCAGGTGCCGGTGACGGTAGCAGGAGTAGGCAGGCGGTTGGGATAGTCGCCGGCGCGGACGATGCCGACGTTGAGCTGCTCGCGGCCGCACAGGGCGTGCCGCGGGCCGGCGTCGAAAGACGCTTCCAGGCGCTCGAACTCGGCCAGCAGCCGGCCCACCCACCGCGCAGGGTTCTCCGCGTAAGGGACCTTGATGGTGTGGAGGATGCCGCACGGGCTCGAAATCGTCACCGTGAAAATGGTGGAGCCGAGGCTGGCGGCCCAGATGGCGGCCGGGCCCTCCACGATGAGCGCGGCGTCGGCGCGCGGCATGCCGTCGGCGGGCGAGCGCAGGTGCTCGATGAGCCGGAGCGGGCCTTCCTTTTTCCCGATCGGCGTTTCGTGGCCGATGACAGCCGTGAGCCACAGATCGCCCGCGAGCCGCAGGCCCGCTTTGCGAATGGCGCTCGCGGCGTGCAACATGGCGGCCAGGCCGCCCTTCATGTCCTCGGCGCCGCGGCCCACGATCCAGTCGCCGTCACGGCCCGGAGGATCCGAGTTGCCGATAGGGATGGTGTCGAGGTGGCCGTTGAGCAGCAGCGATGGCGACCGCGCCGCGCCCGGAAGGCGCGCGTAGACGTTCGGCCGGCCCGGCGCGGCCTCGTCGAAGATCGCCTCGAAGCCTTCGCGGCGCAGCAGATCGGCGAAGAAGCGTGAGGCGGCGGCCTCGTCGCCGGTCTCGCTGCGAACTTTGAGGAAGGCGAGCGTGTCGCGGGCGAGGGCGTCGGGGTCGATGTGGCGGAGAATTTGTGCGGCGTCCATGGCTTCGTCCATGTAGCGGAGCGACCTGTTGCCATTCCAGGCGGAGCGTGCTCTACTAGCGGTCGTTCCGGAATTCATTAGTATAGGAGGTCGAGCGCGCTTATGGCGGAAACTCGCGTCGAGATCGGAAGCCGGGGCTTTGGGGCCACCCTGCGAAGGGACGCCTGGTGGACCGAGATGATCCCGGTGATTCTGCTGCTGGGGATGTTCGGGATCTATGCGACGGTGCGGGCGTTTGAGGGAAAGTATTACTGGTCCGACCCGTATCTCTCTCCCTTCTACTCGCCGCTGATCGATCCGGACCATCACTGGTGGCCGCTTTCGCCGGCGCTGCTGATTCTGGCCTTTCCGCTCGCCTTCCGCCTGACCTGCTACTACTACCGCAAGGCCTACTACCGGGCGTTTTTCATGGACCCGCCCGCCTGCGCGGTGGGGGAGCCGGGCGAGCACCGCTACCGCGGCGAAACGTCCTTCCCGTTCATCCTGCAAAACCTGCATAGATATGCGTTCTACATAGCAGTCATCTTTCTGGTCATTCTGTGGTACGACGCGCTGGTCGCGTTCTGGAAAGACGGTCATTTCTTCGTGGGCGTCGGGTCTCTGGTGCTGCTGGCGAACGTGATCCTGCTCACCGGCTACACGTGCGGGTGCCACTCGCTGCGCCACCTGATCGGCGGGAAGGTGGACTGCTTCTCGTGCGCGGTGATGGGAGGGCCGCGGCGCCAGGGCTGGCGCGGCGTGAGCCGCCTCAACGAGCACCACATGCTGTGGGCCTGGTGCAGCCTGATCTCGGTGGGGTCGGCGGACCTGTACGTGAGGCTGGTGGCGTCAAAGACGATTGTGGACGTGGTTTTATGGCCGCTGCGATGACCGGCAAATACGAAACCCACGAACAGGATGTGCTGATCATCGGCGCCGGCGGGGCCGGACTGCGGGCGGCCATCGAGGCGCTCAACCAGGGGGCGAAGGTAGGAGTAGTATGCAAGTCGCTGCTGGGCAAGGCGCACACCGTGATGGCCGAGGGCGGCATCGCCGCGGCCATGGCCCACGTGGACGCCGCCGACAACTGGAAGGTCCACTTCCGCGACACCATGCGCGGCGGGAAATTTCTGAACAACTGGCGCATGGCCCAGCTCCACGCCCAGGAGGCGCCCGAACGCGTGCGGGAGCTGGAGCAATGGGGAGCCCTGTTCGACCGCACCGAGAAGGGCGAAATCCTCCAGCGGGCCTTCGGCGGCCACACCTTCAAGCGCCTGTGCCACGTCGGCGACCGCACCGGCCTCGAGATGATCCGCACCCTCCAGGACCGCGGCGTGAACCTCGGCGTGGATGTCTACATGGAGTGCACCGTCACCAGGCTGCTGACCGACGCCGGCCGGATCGCCGGGGCTTTCGCCTACTGGCGCGAGCAGGGGCGTTTCGTCGTCTTCAAGGCGAAGTCGATCGTGATCGCCACTGGCGGCATCGGCAAGGCCTACCACATCACGTCGAACTCGTGGGAATACTCGGGCGACGGCATGGCCCTCGCGTACGACGCCGGGGCGGAGCTGCTGGACATGGAGTTCGTGCAGTTTCACCCCACGGGGATGGTGTGGCCGCCGGGCGTGCAAGGCCTTCTGGTGACGGAGGCGGTGCGCGGCGAGGGCGGGATTCTGCGCAACAAGCTGGGCGAGCGGTTCATGGAGCGGTACGACCCCAAGCGCATGGAGCTTTCCACCCGCGACGTGGTCGCCCGCGCCATCTACGTCGAGGTGCGCGAGGGGCGCGGCACCGAGCACGGCGGAGCGTTCCTGGACATTTCCCACAAGCCCGCCGAGTACGTGAAGCGCAAGCTGCCCAGCATGTATCATCAATTTCTAGAGCTGGCTGACGTCGACATCACCAAACACGCGATGGAAGTCGGGCCGACCTGCCACTACATGATGGGCGGTATTCGCGTGGACGCCGAGACGGCGGCCACCAGCGTCCCGGGCCTTTTTGCGGCGGGCGAGGCGGCGGCCGGGCTGCACGGGTCAAACCGCCTCGGCGGCAACTCGCTTTCCGACTTGCTGGTGTTCGGGCGGCGCGCGGGAAAGGCGGCGGCCGAGCACGCGGGGCGAGCCGGCGAGCCGGCGCTCGACCAAGGGCAGGTCGAGCAGGCCGCGCGGGAGATGGTCGAACCCTTCGAGCGCACCGGCGGCGAGAGCCCCTACGAGATTCACCGCGCGCTCCAGGATCTGATGCACAACCGCGTGGGAATCTACCGCAACGAAGAGGATCTGAAGCACGCGCTCGAGGAGCTGGGAAAGCTGCGAGAGCGGCTGGCGAAGGTGCATGTGGACGGGTCGCGGCTGTTCAATCCAGGGTGGCACCTGGTGCGGGATTTGCGCTCGCTGCTCACCGTGTCGGAGGCGGTCGCCCGCAGCGCGCTCGAGCGCCAGGAAAGCCGCGGCGCGCACAGCCGGATCGATTATCCGAAGCTCGATGACGCCTGGGGCCGGCAGAACAACATCATCTCGAAGGACGGCGGCGCGATGAAGCTGCGGCAGGAGCCGGTGAAGGAGATGCCGGAGGAGCTGAAGAAAATTCTCGCGGAGGACGGAGGCTGAGCGATGGCGGAGGCGACCTTGCGGGTGTTCCGGGGCGACGCGAAGGGCGGCGAAGCGGCGGATTACCATGTACCGGTGGCCCCGGGCATGGTGGTGCTCGACGCGGTGCACTACATCCAGGGGCACCAGGCGCCCGACCTGGCGGTGCGGTGGAACTGCAAGGCGGGCAAGTGCGGCTCATGCTCGGCGGAGGTCAACGGCCGGCCCCGCCTGATGTGCAAGACGCGCATGGACGCCCTGCCGCAGGGCGAGCCCATCACGGTCTACCCGATGAAGACCTTTCCCCTGATCAAGGACTTGGTGACCGACGTTTCGTGGAACTATAAGGTCAACAAAATGATTCCGCCTTTCACGCCGCCGGCGGGCGTGGAGTGGAAGATGTATCAGCCGGATGTAGACCGGGTGCAGGAGTTCCGCAAGTGCATCGAGTGCTTCCTGTGCCAGAACGTGTGCCACGTGCTCCGCAACCACGAGAAGCAGGAGCAGTTCGGGGGGCCGCGGTTCTTCGTGCGCGTGGCGGGCCTCGAGATGCACCCGCTCGACGCGATCTCGCGGGCGGAGCTGCTCAAGCAGAAGCTGGGCATCGGCTTCTGCAACATCACCAAGTGCTGCACCGAAGTGTGCCCCGAGGAGATTCACATCACCGACAACGCCATCATCCCGCTGAAAGAGAGGGTGGTGGATGAGTATTACGATCCGGTGCGGTGGCTGGTGAAGAAGATACGCGGGACGAAGTAAGGAGGCGGCCATGGAGCTGAAATTGGATCTGAAATTGAAGTCCATCTCGCCGGAGAGCGTGCCGGAGGCGATCTCGAAGATCGAGACTTACCGGTATCTGAACGAGCCGGAGGAGGCGGAGTCGATCTGCCACGATATTCTGGCCGTCGAGCCGGAAAACCAGATGGCGCTGCGGCTGCTCGGCCTGGCGATCACCGACCAGTTTTCCGGCGGCGTAGAAGACCGGTGGCTCGAAGCCGAGAAGGCGTTCGACCGCCTCACCGACCGGTACGAGAAGCTGTACTACATAGGCCTGCTGGCCGAGCGGCGGGCGAAAGCGCAATTGCGAGCCGGGCGGCCGCCGCACACCGTCCGGGTGCTCTTCGAGCGGGCGCTGCACTGCTTCGAGAACGCGGAGAAGATTCGCCCGGCCGGTAACGATGACGCCATCCTCCGCTGGAACCGTTGCGTGCGGCTGCTGGAGAGCCAGTTCGAGCCGGAGCGCGAGGAAGTCGAGGCGTTTGATGCCCACGACAGCCCGCCCGTCTGAGGCCACGCCGTGCGCCTGCTTGCGTTTCTGTTTGCG
>DASQHK010000478.1:0-4570 GCA_035632135.1 Bryobacterales bacterium | reverse complement strand
TAGGGCAAGACCGGCCGCGGTTTCCATGAGCGCCAGCCAGAAGCTGCGGCGGTGCAGGAAGCGCTTCTGCGAAGCGACGTCGCGGGTGAGTTCGATGGTGGAACGGCCGCCGGCGAGCGCGGCGCGGATGCAGCGGGAGGGGTCAAAGGGGCGGCCCGGGAGCGAGTCGGGAAAAACCTCGAGCGCGCGAGCAATCTCATCGAGGGCGGCGTCGATGGGCGGCCAGCGGAGGCGCGAGGCGCCGCTCACTACCACGCCTTGCTGGAGGATGTCGTGGATGCGAGCGGCATCCTTGCCGGTGACGCGGAGGATGTGCTCGACCAGATCCGGGGCGGGCATTTGCTGCGCGACCACAGCGGTGATGCTGACCGCAGCGGCGGCTTCCGAGCTGATTTTGACGTGGACGGTTTCGGGAAGGGCCAACTACGCCTTCTGGACTCGGCCGCTCCGGATGCAGGACACGCAGACCCGGATGGTCTTGTGAGCGCCCTCGACCACCGCGCGGACGCGCTGCAAGTTGGGATACCAGCGGCGCTTGGTGAGGTTGTGGGCGTGGCTGATGCGGTGGCCGCTCATGGGCTTTTTGCCGCAGATTTCGCAGACTTGAGCCATAAAGGACAGTTTACCACAGGGGCCGCGGCGGGGTGGAACTCGCTGCGCCCGCAGTGCGTAAATAGCTGATATGCGCTGGCAGGAACTGTTTGGGGAGACGTTTCGGGGGCTGGCGGCTAACAAGATGCGGAGCTTCCTGACCATGTTCGGGATCGCGTGGGGGATTTTGTCCATCATGCTGATGATGGCGGCGGGGGAGGGGCTGGAGAAGGGGCAGGAAACGGCGCAGCGGACGCTGGGGAAAGACATTCTGATTGTGTTTCCGGGGCGGACGTCGATGCAGGCGGGAGGGGTGCGGGCGGGGCGGCGAATTTTTTTCGGGATGCCGGATGTGGAGGCGGTGAAGACGGAGTGCCCGGACGTGGCGCAGGTGACGCCGGAGCTGGGGCGGCCGGGCGTGGTGGTGAGGTCGGCTTATAACAGCGGGAGCTTCCGGGTGACTGGGGCGTGGCCGCTGTTTCAGGATATCCGGTCGCTGACGCTGCGGAGCGGCCGGCTGTGGAGCGAGGCCGATGAGCAGGCGCGGCTGCGCGTGGCGGTGCTGGGCGACGACGTTTACAAGCAGCTCTACGGCGGGCGGGCGGCGGTCGGAGAGACGATCCAGGTCGGCGATTTTCCCTACCAGGTGATTGGGGTGCTGGAGAAGAAAGAGCAGGACTCGAATTACGACGGGCCGGACAACCAGAAAATCTTCGTGCCGTTCGCGGCGGTGGCCATGGACCTGCCAGCGCTGCCGCCGGCGGCGCCGGGGGCGATCGACCGGTTTCTGGTGACGCCGGCGGCGGTGAGCCGGCACGAAGACGCGGAGGGAGAAATCCGGCGGGCGCTGGGGCGGCTGCACCGCTTCGACGCGGCGGATAAGGACGCGACGTTTGTGTGGGACACGATCAAGCAGGCGAAGGTGTTCCAGACGGTGACCGGCTCGATGCAGTGGTTCCTGGGACTGGTGGGTGTGGTGACGCTACTGCTGGGCGGCATCGGGGTGATGAACATCATGCTGGTGTCGATTACGGAGCGAACGCGGGAGATTGGGCTGCGCAAGGCGGTGGGGGCCACGCGGCGGGCGATCCTGGTGCAGTTTCTGAGCGAAGCGCTGCTGCTGACACTGGCGAGCGGCGGCTCGGGAATGGCGTTCGGATATCTGCTGTGCTGGGGCGTGAACCGGTTCCCGATGCCGCAGTTTTTTGCGGGGCTGATCGTGACACCGGCGGTGGGGCTGTTTGCGGGGCTGGCGCTGGCGCTGGTGGGAGTGGCGAGCGGGCTCTATCCGGCAAAGGTGGCGGCCGATATGACGCCGATCGAGGCGCTGCGGTTCGAGAGATGACGAGATGGAATTGATCGCACAGGCGGTGCAGTCGCTCAAGAGCAACACGTTCCGGTCGTGCCTCACGATCCTGGGTATCGTGTGGGGCATTACGGCGGTGAGCATGCTGCAGGCTTACGGGGACGGGTTCCGGCGCTCGGTGGTGCGCGGGTTCGACGCCTTCGGGCCCGACGTGATCATGATCTGGCCGGGGCAGACCAGCGAGCAGGCGGGCGGCGAACGGGCGGGGCGGAAGATTCGCCTGGAGATGGAGGACGTGGGCCGGCTCAAAGAAGACGGCACGCTGCTGAAAAACGTGAGCCCAGAGCTGCTGCACGACGGGCAGGCGTCGAACGGAGTGCGGCAGACGTCGGTGGCGGTGCGGGCGGTGTGGCCTGCTTACGGAGAAATCCGCAATGAAACGGCGACCGGCGGCCGGTTCTTGAACGAGGAAGATTTGACCCAGCGGCGGCGGGCGATTTTCCTGGGCAGCGAGGTGCGGCGGAAGCTGTTTGGGAACATGGACCCGGTGGGGCAGAGTATTCTGCTCAACAATGCGCGGTTTACCGTGGTGGGCTGGATGGAGAAGAAGCTGAACTTCTCGAGCTACTACCGGGCGGATGACGATTCGGTGTTCATTCCGATGACGGCGGCGACCGACATGTGGGAGACACGGTATCCGAGCCTGATCGTGGTCGATCCGGTGAACCGCAGCGCGTCGCTGCCGGCGGTGGCGCAGGCGCGGGAGATTCTGGCGCGGCGGCAGCGGTTCTCGCCCAAGGACGAGCGGGCGGTGCGGATTTTCAGCCGCGCGCAGTTCCGGCCGATCATCGATGGCATCACGATCGGCATCGAGGTGCTGCTGGCGGTGATCGGGGTGCTGACGCTGGGGATCGGCGGCGTGGGCGTGATGAACATCATGCTGGTGTCGGTGACGGAGCGGACGCGGGAGATCGGGGTGCGCATGGCGGTGGGGGCAACGCGGCGGCAGATTCGCGCGCAGTTTTTGCTGGAGGCGATGGCGATCGTGGGAATCGGCGGGGCGATCGGCCTGGCGCTTTCCTATGGCATCGTGCACGCGGTGGGAGTGCTGCCGCTGATGGGGGAGATGTTCCAGGATGAATCGGGGCGGGCGGACATTCACCTGCAATTGTCGTGGATCTCGACGCTGCAGTCGGTGGCGCTGCTGGCGGTGGTGGGGGTGGCGCGCGGCCTGTTCCCGGCGGTGAAGGCGTCGCGGCTGAACCCGATTGAGGCGCTGCGCTACGAATAGGGCGGGGCGCTGCGGGCGGCGCGTGGTAGATTAGCGCTGGCAAACCCGATGGCGCCGAACCTGGAGAAACTGCACCGCTACCGCCACGCTCTGGCCCTGCTGTTGCTCGCGCTGCTGCTGGCGCTGCTCGACGCGCGCTGCATTCCTAATGGGTATTTCCGATTACTAGGCTATTACGATTCGGGCATCTTCGCTTACATGGGCCAGCAACTGGCGCAGGGAGCGGTGCTTTACCGGGACGTCTGGGACCACAAGCCGCCGCTCATTTACTACCTGAACGAACTGGGCGTGTGGCTGGGGCGCGGGTCGCCCGGCGGGATCCTGGCGATCTGCTTCGTGGCAGGTTTGGGATTTCTGGCCACGATTTATGCGGTGGTCGCGCCGGCGCTGGGGGCGCTACCGGCATTAGTGGGCGCGTTGCTGGCGCTGTGCCTGTTTCCGGCGCTCGCCGAGACGCCGAACTCCACAGAGGCGTTCGCCATGCCGCTGCAGGCGCTGTCGCTGCTGCTGCTGCTGCGGGAGTGGGGAGGCGAGCGGCGGAAGCTTTACGCGCTGGCGCAGGGAGCGATCGGGGCGCTGCTGTTCCTGCTGCGTCCAAATTGCATCGGGGTCACGGTGGTCTATGTACTCGTCATGGGTTCTGTGCTGTTGCGGGAGCGGAAGATTGGAGAGCTGGCCGGAAGAGCCGGCCTGCTGGGGCTGGGATTCGGCGTGGTGAGTGGGGCGGTGGTGGCGCCGCTGGCGCTCGCGGGGGCGTGGCGGGATTTCCTTTACGCGGCCTTCGGGTACAACGTGGAATATGTCCGGCTCGCGTCGTTCTATTCGAGGCTCGCGTCGATTTTTTACGGGTTTCAGGTGACATCGCAGTTCGGATGCAGCATGGTGGCGGCGGCAGCGGCGCTGGCGGTGGTGGCGCGGCGGGGGCAGGATGCGGCCGTGCAGCGGCTCGGAGCAGCAGGAGCGCTGCTGCTCGCGGTGGAGGCGCTGATGTCGTCGGCGTCGGGAAGAGGATCGTGGCACTACTATCTGGCGTGGCTGCCGGCGATGATCGTGCTCACAGCATATTTTTTCCACCTTCTCAAGGGGAAAGAGGGAACGCTGGCGACGGCGTGCCTGGCGGTGACGCTGGCCGGCTACCTGGCAGTGCAAGGCGCCGCCTACCTTCGCGGAGCGTTCGTCGAGCACGCCAAGACCGGCCGGATTGTCGACGCGGCGCGAGCGGCGGCGCGGCCCTCCGATCGGGTGACGGTTTGGGGAGACACGGAGCTGGAAATTCACTTTCGGCTGGGAAGAAGGCCGGGGAGCCGCCTGTTCCACACCACGCCTCTCCAGCATGATCGATCGTTGTACCGGAAGCTGGCTGCCTGGATTCTTTCCGACCT
>DASQHK010000477.1:0-3439 GCA_035632135.1 Bryobacterales bacterium | reverse complement strand
GCGGAGCAACTGCTGCCGGCCTCGGCGGCGCCGCCGTTCCACTTGGCGCAGCTTTATGTCGAAACGGGCCGCCTCGACGAAGCTCGAAGTTTCTATCGGAAGGCCCTGGCGATTGATCCCTCTTACCGAACGCCGTACAACGGCTTCGGCCTGTGGCGCATCTGGGACCGGCGTTTTCGAGAAGCGAAACAAGAGCTGCGGCGAACGCTCGAGCTTGATCCGGACGACCCCTATGCGCATTACGGTCTCGGCCGGATCGCGGCCGCCAAGAAGCGCTGGGGCGAAGCGGAAGGGTGCTTCCGAGAGGCGCTCCGGGCGAACGCGAATTGCATCGATGCTCTCCGCTGGCTGGCGCGCGCTCTCGAGGAGCAAGGCCGGGGCGAGGAGGCGATCGAGGCTTACGTTTGCTCGCTGCGATTGGTTCTGGCCGGGCACAAGCCCCTCGGCGCGCCGATTGTCACGCTGGCGGGAAGAACGCATCTGTCGGACCAAGCGCATTGGGACGTGCACGGCCGCCTGGCGCGGCTCTACGACCGGAAGGGTCTCGATAAGGAAGCCATCAACGGCTACCGGATGGCCATGGCGGGAGGCTGCGACAGTCTTGCGCTTCGCGCCCGCCTGGCGCGGCTGTACCTGAAGAGAAAAGAATGGGGGAAGGGCAGCAAGCAGATGTGGGAGGCGGGGAAGCAAGCCCCGAGGGCCTTATGGACCGCCGCGCGACGGGCGCATTATCGCGCCAAGCGGGCGATCGAGGAGCGGATCCGCTCTTTTGCCGAGCGGCGGAAGGCTTGACCGAGATGCCGGCCGGGGATATTGCCGAGGTGCGGGCCATGGGGCAGGCGGCTGCGGCCGAGAGCGATGGCATCCACGTGGTGGTGATCCGCAGGACGGCCGCGCGGCGGAAGGGTTGACCGAAATGCCGGCCGGGGATATTGCCGAGGTGCAGGCCATGGGGCAGGCGGCTGCGGCGGCCGAGCGAGATCGGGCGGCGTCTCCCGCGGCGCTTTATGCGGTCCTGGCGGCGCTTTCGCTGGGCCTGCTGGCCTTCGCCGTCGTGGCGGCCCCGCCCTGGAACGAGGGCATCCACCTGGTGGCGGCCCGGCTGATCAACGCCGGGAAAAAGCCGTACGTGGATTTTTTCTACCAGCATACTCCTATTAATATCTACTTGACGGCGGCGTGGATGCGGCTGTTCGGGGAGACCTGGCGCAGCGCCGGCGCGCTGGCGGCGCTCTGGACCGCCGGCAGCATTGTGCTCGCCGCCGAGTTCCTCTGGTCGCGGCTGGATCATCCGGCCTGGCGGAGCGCCACCGCCATGACCGGCGCCATTCTGCTGGGTCTGGATGCGCTGGTGTTCCGATTCGGCAGCATCGCGCAGGCTTTCGGGCTGTGCCTGTTTCTGCTGGTCCTCGCCTTTCGATTGGCGATCGTGGCGGTGGATCGCGAAAAAGGGCTTCTGGCGGTGGGCGCGGGCTTGTGCGCGGGCGCGGCGGCGGCGTCTTCACTTCTGGCCGCGCCGGCCGCGCCGATCCTGCTTTTCTGGATGGCCGGCCACAACCGGGCCGGCTCGCGGGCGGACAAGTGCGCACGGTTTTTGGGCGGGGTCCTGGTCTCGTGGCTGCCGGTGCTTTGGCTGGCGGCGCAAGCGCCGCGGCGAGTGTTTTTCGACCTGGCCGAATACCACCTCGTCTATCGCCACGACCAGATCGGCTCCTCCGCACACGAGTTGAGGGTGCTCGGCCAATGGCTCGATTCGAGCCAGGTCTTGTTCCTGATTCTGCTGGCAGCGACGGGGATCCTCTTCTTGATGGGGCAGAGCGGATGGCCGCGGCCCCGGCGATCGGAGTTGCACTTGTGCCTCTGGCTGGCAGGAGGTCTGGCGGCGCTGGCGGCCTGCGCCAATCCCACGTTCAGCGGGTACTTCGTTCTGGCGATCCCATTTCTGGCCATCCTGGCGGCGGTCGGGTTCTATGCCATCGGCTCCCGACTTTGGGCGCCGCGACGGCCCGTGTGGCTGGTTTTGCTGGCGGCTGGATTCTTCACCTTGGGGACAGTGAAGTGGTTCTACCAGTTCCGCAGCATTTTCCGGCATGGATGGCAGCAGTACGAGAGCGTGGCGGAGCAGATCAATCGGGTCACGCCGGCGAACGGCACAGTTTACACCCTTCCGGAGATTTACTTCGCCGCCCGGCGAACGCCGCCACGGGGCCTCGAGAATCCCTTTTCCAGTTACTTACCTCCGGCCGCCGCCGCCGAGATCGGCGAGCCGACCGCTGCCGAAATCGACCGGTGGCTGGCGTCAGGACGATTTGCAACCGTGGTGACAGGTGATGGCGCAAAGGACGAAGCGCTGGGGCTGCCGCGCCTATACGCCAAGCGCGCGCAGATCGGCGGCTACGAAGTGTTCTGGGAACGGGTTGGGCCGGCGCCGCAATTCTGATCGCATGCTCCAACTGACCAGAGCGGGAACCGTGTTTGCGGGATCGATGGAGGATTTGGAACATTTGCGCGTGGAGTTTGGGCGGCAAAACGGCATGCACCTGCGCGGGCTGCTGGAGCCGGGGCTGGCGCAAATCATCCGCCGCCACCTGGAACCGGACCGCTTCCTCGATAATCGCCATGCGGGCGGCACGGAGCTTTGCTTGGCGGACCATCACACCGCCGGGCTGCTGCACTTTCTGACCAACAACGCCGACCTGTTCCGGATCATCCGGCAAATCACCGGGTGCCGCCGGATTGGCTGCTTCGGGGGACGTGTGTACCGCATGCTGCCGGGCAACGACCACCACAGTCTCTGGCACAGCGACGCGCTGGAACACATCCTGATCGGGTTGAGCATCAACCTGAGCCAGGAAGCTTATTCGGGCGGGGCCTTTCAATTGCGCGACCGCCGAACAGGGCGGATGGTTTGCGAGCTGCCCAACACGGGGTTCGGCGACGGCATCCTGTTTCGGATCGCGCCCGACCTGGAACATCGCAACACGCCGCTTGCAGGCGCCGTTGCCAAGACCGCGTTTGCGGGCTGGTTTCAATCGCGGCCGGAATCGCGGTTTTTGCTGGGAAAGGGCGACGCCGCCGGGGCCGAGCCGCTGCAGGCGCCGAGTGGGCACTGAACTCTGTCCATCGGCCGTGGCCAACGCGCCCGTCACCCGCGTATGGGCTCTGCTCACGGATCCGGAGCGTTACGACACCTGGTGGGATGCCCGGACGGTGGCCGTCGAGCCGCCGGGCGAGGCGACCCAGGGTCAAATTGTCACGCTGCACTCGAGGGCTGCCGGAATCCGGTGGCCCTTGACGCTCACCGTCGCATCGATTGATCCGATTGGCCGCCGGATCGACTTTGCGGGCCGCTTCCCGGCAGGAATCGGGATGCGGAACCGAATCCAATGCACGCCCGTCACTGCGGACCGTTGCCGCATTCAGTACGGCTGAGAGTTTA
>DASQHK010000476.1:0-2599 GCA_035632135.1 Bryobacterales bacterium | reverse complement strand
GAAGGCGATCCCGTGGCGCGGCGCGTGTCCACATCGCCGCCACTTTCCCAGAGCCAGGTTGTCGAGTTCTGGGCCAAACAGCGCCTCGCCATGGACGCGCTCAAGAAGGAAAACAACATCCCGAAGGCGGCGAGCCTGTTCCGCGAGGCGGTCGCGCTCAACCCGGAGCACGAAGATTCCCGCTATTACCTGGCGAATTGCCTGTACGCCCAGGGAGACACGGCGGGCGCGCTGGAGCAGCTCGACGCTCTCATCCGCATCAACCCACAAAGTCACCGGGGCTATCAGCGGAAAGGGTTATTGCTGGCAGTCTCTGCGGCGAATCGTGCCCAGCTCGTTACTGCCGGGGAGTGCGTTCGCCAAGCGCAGACGCTCAATCCGGAGGAGACGGGAACGTTGTTGCTGCTGGGCGAAATCGCATTGCTGAAGGGTGACACCGCCAACGCCCGGCGGCAACTGGAACTCGCTTGCCGCACCAATCCCAAGGCAGTGGGCGGCTACTTTCTACGCGGTTACCTGGCTTGGAAAAGCCACGACCTCCCGCACGCGCGCGAACTCCTGCTCGCCGCCAGCAACGCGCGGGGAAAAGATTGGAAACCGGCCGGCGCCGTAGCAGAAGGCGACGTTCGCGCGCGCATGCATACGGAGGGCTCCATTCTCTCCTCGGTTTGGGATAACTGGAACGGCAGTACCGATCCTGAGGCGGCCTATTCACCAGCAGATCGCGCCATCAAAATGCGCGCCATGCAGACCGCGCCTTAGTGTGTTTTCTATTAGGGCGTAGCAACTCGGTAGCCGCAGTGGCGGGCCAGAAGGCTCTTCAGGCTGGAAAGGATATTCTGCTCCAACACCGGAACCTATCTCGGCAAGAGCAATCTCATCCGTCAGGTGTACCACCCGATGCTTGCTCAAGCCGGGCTTCCCAAGATTCGATTTCACGACCTTCGCCAGACCGCTTGCTCGCTGCTCCTCGCGGCGGGCGTGTCGATCGTCGTCGCCTCGGGCAGAGGAGGAGACCTCGCCGCAACACCGCAATTCTGCGACACGACATCGACTCTGCAAATTCGTAGGAAAAGCCTTGAACCATCCTTGACAATAAAAGTTATCAATGCTACCCTCTCCTGGTGCTCGACATCCAAGTCATCGATGATCCGGCAGCGGCGACGGTGGCTTTGGAGCCCATGCGGAGTCGGCTCCTCTCCGAGCTAGTCGTGCCCGCCTCGGCGGCGACGTTGGCCACGCGGGTTGGCCTGGCTCGGCAGAAAGTCAACTACCACCTGCACGCGCTGGAGGCGCACGGGCTGGTGCGGCTGGCCCAGGAACGCAAGTGGGGCGGGCTGACGGAACGGCTGCTCGTGGCGACGGCCGCTTCCTACGTCGTTTCGCCGAGCGCCCTGGGTCCCGTCGCCGCGGATCCGAATCGGGAAATCGATAGGCTGTCCGCGAGCTATCTCATCGCCCTGGGCGCACGGGTCGTCCGCGAGGTGGGCGATCTTGTTCGTCGTGCGAAAGAGGCGGGCAAACGCCTGGCGACCCTGGCGGTGGATACCGAGGTTCGCTTCCGGTCGGCCACGGACCGTGCGGCTTTCAGCAACGAACTCACCGAGGCCATCACGAAACTGGTTTCGAAGTACCACGATGAATCCGCCCCCGGCGGCCGCGCGCATCGCCTGGTGGTCGTGGCGCACCCTCTGCCGCAGAAATCCCATCCCAAGGAGCCATCATGAGCGTGAAGAAAGAAGCCTCCGGACGCCGTTCAGTCCAGGTCGAAGTCGAGGTCCCCGGCACGCCGGAGGAAGTCTGGCAGGCCATCGCCACCGGGCCGGGTATTTCGTCCTGGTTCGTGCCGACTGAGTTCGAGGAGCGCGACGGGAAGCCCGTTGCGGTGAAGTTGAACTTCGGCCCGGGCATGGAGTCCCGTTCCGTCGTGACGGCCTGGGATCCGCCGCGGATGTTTGCCGCCGAGGCCAATGGCTGGGCCCCTGGCTCGCCGCCCATCGCGGACGAGTGGAGCGTCGAAGCGCGCGGGGGAGGCATCTGCGGCGTCCGCGTGGTGCATAGCCTCTTCGCCAGCACGGACGACTGGGACAACCAGTTGGAGGGCACCGAATCCGGCTGGCCTGGCTTCTTCCGCATCCTGCGGATCTATCTCACGCACTTCCGCGGCCAACGCTCCGCGATGATGCAGTGGATGGCCCCCGCCGCGGGAACCGAAGCGGAGGCCTGGGAAACGCTGACAGCGGCATTGGGGCTGAAAGGCGTGAGCGCCGGGCCGCGTTGGACCGCCCCGGCGGGCGTCCCGGCGCTCAACGGCGTGGTGGAGCACGTCAGCCAGAGTCCGTGCAACGCCCTGCTGCGGCTCGACAAGCCGGGGCCGGGCACCGCCGCCCTTGGCGCCGTCAACTGCGGCGGCCCGATCATGGTCACGCTAAGCTTCTACCTCTACGGCGATCAGGCGGCCGGGACCGTCGCCCGCGAGACACCGCTCTGGCAAGCGTGGATTCAAGAACGCTTCCCGATGCCGCCGGAGACGAGCAAGAGTGAATGATCGCGTGGTCAGTGCACTCCCGTCGTTGCGCTCGCTGTCTGGTTCCCTCCC
>DASQHK010000475.1:0-7394 GCA_035632135.1 Bryobacterales bacterium | reverse complement strand
CCGCTGGCGCTGGCTCTCGGCTGCGGCGCGGTCGTCGCGATCTATTTGCTGGCCAATGTGGCGTACATGAGGACCTTGCCGCTGGACGCCATCGGCGCTACAGAGCGCGTGGCGGCCGCCGCCGCGGAGCGCACGCTGGGACCCTTCGGCGCGGTGCTCATCACATTGACGATCGTGCTTTCGAGCGCCGGCGCGGCTAATGGCGGGATTCTGACCAGTCCCCGCATCTACTTCGCGCAGGCGCGCGACAAGCTGTTTTTTCAGCAGATGGCCACCATTCATCCCCGCTTCCGCACTCCTTCGTTTTCGATTCTGATGCAAGGGATCTGGGCGGGCATTCTGGCGTTGAGTGGCTCCTATGAAACGCTGTTCTCCTATGTTCTGTTCGCCATGTGGCTGTTCCACGGCATGACGGTCTTCGGCGTGATCCTGTTGCGGCGGCGCTGTGCGGAGCGGCCGCGGCCCTATCGCATGTGGGGCTATCCGGTCAGCCCGCTGCTATTTTCGGCTTTCGCGCTCTGGTTTGTGGTGAACACATTCTTGACACGGCCGGGACCATCACTGACAGGCATTTTAATCATAGCGTGCAGCATTCCGCTGTATTACCTGTGGCGAAGGCGATGGATACCGTAGCGGGCGGGGCAACCCCTCACTTGAATTGACACCCGGAGTCAAAAGTGACTAACGTGAGAGACTAACAGGCTGCTGAAAAAAGGGTTCGCGGGTCCGCTTCCTCACGGTCGCGGCTCTGCAAACTGTTGAAGCCGATTCCGAGCCGCGCGCGTTTTCGGCAGCCTGCTAAGGAAGGGGAGTGCGATGACCGTTAGCAGAAGGCGATTATTGCAGTCTGTTGCCCTCGCTGGTGGGTACAGCGCGGCGGCTGCGGGGGCAGAGACCGCAATCACGCTGAATGTTCTTCGCGACGTGTCCGTGGCTCACGGAACCAATTTGAGCGACGATCGACTGCGGGTGGTCAAGCCCGTCCTCGAACACAGCCGCCCTCAGTTGCAGGCCCTCCGTGACTTTGAAATCGACGACAGCGTCGCGCCGACCCAAGGAATCCTGGACAAATGATCCCCGGACTGTGGCCTGAGGTCCTGCGCCATGGCTGCTTCTGAAATCCTGTTTCAGTCCGTTGCCGAGCTGGCGCCGCTGCTCAAGACGCGCAAGCTTTCGCCGGTAGAGGTGGTGCGCGCCTTCCTCGATCGGATCGAGGCCGTCAACGCGAAGGTGAATGCCTTCATCACGGTGACGGGCGAGCAGGCGCTCGAGCAGGCGCGGAGAGCGGAACGAGAGATCGCCGCGGGCCGTTATCGCGGACCGCTGCACGGGTTGCCCTACGCTCCCAAGGATCTGCTCGCCACCAAAGGCATCCGCACCACCAACGGCTCGAAGGTGACCGCCAACTGGATTCCGGACTACGAATCTACCGTCACCGCGCGCCTCAACCGGGCCGGCGCCATTCTGATCGGCAAGCTGAACCTCGTCGAGTTCGCGATGGGCAGCCAGCAAAAGGGATTGGTCGGACCGGCCCGCAACCCTTGGGATCTCGCCTATTCTCCCTCCGGCTCATCGAGCGGTTCCGGCGCGGCGGTCGCCGCCGGCATGGTTCCTCTGGCCATTGGAAGCGATACCGGAGGCTCGATTCGCAACCCGGCCAAGAGCTGCGGGGTAGTAGGTCTGAAGCCGACCTATGGGCGAGTCAGCCGCTTCGGCGTAACCTCGCTCAGTTGGACACTCGACCACGTGGGACCGATGGCGAAAACCGTCGGTGACGTCGCGCGCATGCTCCAGGCCATCGCCGGCCGAGACCCGCAAGACCGCGACTCAGCCCCCGCCCCGGTTCCGGATTACGCCAGAGCGCTCACCGGCAATGTCAAGGGCTTGCGCATCGGCATTCCGACCGAGCATTTCTTCGAGTGGGTTGAGCCCGAGACAGATGCCGCCATCCGCCGCGCCCTCTCCCTGCTGCAGGAACAGGGCGCCGTGGTGGTGGATGTCAAGGTGCGCAACGCTGCCCTTGGCAGCACCGCGTCGGCGGTCATTCTCAATTCCGAGGCCGCCGCATACCACGAGAAGAGGTTCAAGGAGCACGCGGATCTGCTCGACCCGCTCGTTCGCGAACGCCTGGAAGTCGCGACATTCAATTCCGCCGTTGACTACATCAAAGCCCTGCGCATCCGTACGATCCTGATGGAGGAAATGCGGCGGGTGTTCCAGACCTGCGACGTGCTGGCGCTTCCGGCCGGCAATCCCGCCCCGAAGCTCGACGCCGAGACGGTCGGCACGGATGCCCCCACCGATCCGCCGGCGCCGCGGCGCCCCGATACCTATAACATTGCCAACATGACCGGGATTCCCGCCATCGTGCTGCCCTGCGGTTTCACCGCCGGCCCGCCGACGCTCCCTCTGGCCATTCAGTTCTGCGCCAAGCCATTCGATGAGGCCACGCTTTTCCGGGTCGGCCACGCCTACCAATCGGCAACCGATTGGCATAAGCGCAGGCCCCCGCTCGGCTGAAGGATCAGAGCGGTCGGTGCGAGAGCCTTAGAGTTTCTCGGTACAGAAGAAACCTTTTCGTGGCGCGGTGTAGCGCACGGAAAGATAGGGGGTCTCGAGGCGCTTGCCCCCCTCGAACTTCGAGTTAAGGACCGCTTCGAGAACCCCGCTGGTCAGCAGCGTACGCTCCACGGGATAGGGCGGCCGTCCGGTCTCGAACATTTTTTCGATCGCCATCACGAGGCACGCGAAGTGCTGGAAAGGAGGGCCCTCTTCCAGCCACATCAGCGTGGCCACCGGCTCGGCGCGCCCCTCGACCTCGACGGCGGTGGCGGCATCCTGGGCGATGCCGTTGGTCATGAACGCCGCGGCTTCCAGGCCGTCGCGATACCACACGCGGAAGGCGTAATCCTCCTTGCCGAGCTGGCGGATATCGCCCGGCTTGCGCGTGACTCCTTTGGCCAGCGCCGCATTCAGGAGCTTTTCGGCCCACGGGGTTTGCGCGACCCAATCCCACATGGCCTGCTTCTCGATATACTGCACGGCTGCGACGCCGGTCTCGCCGCCCTGGCGCCGCTCCACCATGCATTGCAGGCCTTCCAGAAGATGGAAGCCGTAGGCGTCGGGGTCCGCGTAAAAAATGGAAACGGCGTGTTTGGCTTTGGCGCCCCATTCCAGGTCCACCCCCTCGGGGCGATAAGCGACGGGAATCGAGGAGCCGGCCATCATGGGGAACTTCAGCTCGCGCGAGATTTCCACCATGCGCTTGGCCTGGTACCAACTGTAGGAAAGGTGCTTGTCGCTATATACCGGCACGCTCTTTCCGGTGCCGCGGAATACGTCGGTGATTTCGAGGAACAGCTTGTAGCGCGGATAAAGATGCTGGCCCTTTTCGTTGTAAGGATAATTGCCGTGCTCGCCGATGAACAGCACGCCGTCGACGGCCAGCCGGTCGGCGCCGCCGAGCGTCAGAGTTTCCCAGATGGTGGGATAGATGGGGATGTTGTGCTCTTTGGCCTTGGCGCGGCTCATGTCGTTCTTGGGCACCTGGTCCGTGTACATCGACACGATCCGGGAGCGCGGGCGCGGCGGCTGGCCATTCTGGCGGTAGCCGTCCAGATACTTGCCGACGATCACGTCGGCGTGAGAGTTGTGGCGGTATTCGGTCACCACGGCGGCGAGGCGCTTGGGCGGCGCGGTTTGGGGTGCGGCAACCAGCGGAGCGGCCGCGGTGGCTAGAAATTCTCTGCGTGTGGTCATAAGTTCTTTTATCACATTTTGAGCCGGCGGCAGCTCGGATTTCGGGCGGCTTTCGGAACTAAAGCTGGCTATGGCAGGTGTTGCATTCGTTCAAGGCATTTGTCTCATCGTGGCAAGCCATGCACGCGGCCATGGTAATCGGTTTCTCTTGCTTCACTACGTCCCGCTCGGCGACCGGACCGTGGCAAGTTTCGCAGGCCGCCTTTTTCATGTGAACCTTGTGCGAGAACCACACATAGTCCGGCAGCTTGTAAATTCGCACCCAGGGCGCCGGCTTCTTGTCTTTCGCGAAGGCAGCCAGCTTCTGGATGGCAGGGCTGTCTTTCTTGATCGAGGCGTGGCAAGTCATGCACAGCGATTCCGGCGGGAAAGTCGCCATCTCGCCTTTGCCGGGCATCGTGTGGCAGCCCGCGCATCTCAGGCCGAGTTTGACGTGGGTCTTGTGGCTGTAAGGCAGCGGTTGCTCTGCCGCAAACAGACCCAGGGTCAGCACAACGGCGGCGCCGGCGCTACGGCAGCGTAAACGCAATGTAGGCGTCTCCCGAGGCCGTACCCATCTTCCCGCCGCCGCCCGCCGCGATGACGACATACTGCTTCCCGTGGAGCGAGTAAGTGGAGGGCGTGGCGAAGCCGCCGTACTCGAGCTGCGCCTCCCACAGCGTCTTGCCCGTAGCGCTGTCGATCGCGTGGAACTTCAGATCCTTGGTGGCTCCGATGAAGATGACACCGCCGGCCGTGACGATCGAGCCGCCGTAGAGTTCGGTGCCGGTCTTAGGAACGCCGCGCGCCGTCAGCGCCGGAATCTCCCCGAGCGGAACCTGCCACGCGATTGTGCCATCATGCAGGTCGAAGGCCGTCAGTTGGCCCCACGGCGGTTTCACGCCCGGGTTGCCGTCGGCGTCACGCAGCTTGGTATAGCCCGCGTGGCCATACGGATAGGAGGCGTTCTTGGGCGCGTCAACGATCTTCATGATCGACGGCAAATCCTGCGCGCTGACGAATAGCCGGTCCAAGCCCGGCTCGAAGGAGCCGCCGCCCCACAGCCCCCCGCCGAGCGTGCCTGGTGTAGCGATCGTGCCCTGCCGGCTGGGCGGCGTGTATAAAGTTCCGGCCCGCAGGTCGGCGGCGAGCTTGGTTACGTACTCCCGCGCCTCGGGGAAAATGTTCGTTGGTTCAAAGCGCTGGGGCGCAAAGGGTGGAGGCCTTAGGGGAAAGGGTTGCGTGGGCCAAGCCTTCTCTCCGGGGATATCGGACGCTGGCACGGGCCGCTCTTCGATCGGGAACAGCGGCTGGCCGGTCTCGCGGTCGAACAGGAACAGGAATCCCTGTTTTGTGATCTGGGCCACCGCATCTTTCCCGCGCACCCGAACGAGCATGGGCGCCGTGGGCAGATCGTAATCCCAGAGGTCGTGATGCACGATCTGATAGTGCCAGCGGCGCTTGCCCGTGGCGGCATCGAGCGCGAGCACGCAGTCGGAGAACAGGTCCTGCCCGAGCCGCTGTCCTCCATAAAAATCGAACGTCGCCGAGCCGGTGCCGGCGAAGACCAGGCCGCGTTTTTCATCGACGCTAAAACCGCCCCATTCATTCGCGCTGCCCGCCGTCTTCCACGAATCGCCCTCCCAGGTGTCGTGACCGAACTCCCCAGGCTGTGGGATGGTGTGGAAAATCCACTCCCGCTTGCCGGTGCGCACGTTATAGGCGCGGATGTGTCCCGGCGACGCCGGCCGCGGGCCTTCTCCGTTGGCCGAGCCGAGGATGATGAGGTCCTTGTAGATCGCTCCGGGAGAGGTAGGAGCGCCGAGGTCCGGATGGACCGGACCGTCCATTTCCTGGGTGAGATCCACGCTGCCGTTCGTGCCGAACGTGGGAATCAGCTTGCCGGTTTTGGCGTTCAGACAGTAGAGGCGCTTGCCGGCGGCGTAAAGAATGCGCTGGTCTGTTTTCGCCGCGTCCTCCCAATACGCAACGCCGCGATTGACTTCCCGCGGGCGTTCGTCCGTGCCCTCGAACGGGTCGAAGCGCCAGATTTCTTTTCCGGTGGCCGCATCCAGGGCCATAACCTTCAGCATGGGCGAGGTGACGTACATCCTGTCGCCGATGACGATCGGCGTGCATTCGATGGTGGTGCGGCCACGCTCTCCTTTGTCGCCGGAGTGGTAGGTCCAGGCGAGCTTGAGTTTCGCAACGTTGGACCGGTTGATCTCGGACAGCGGCGAGTAGCGCGTGTCGCCCTGGTCGCCGGCCCAGTAGCGCCATTCCGCGTGCGCGGCGCCGGCGAGCCACAGGGCGGCGAGACAGAGGAGCAAACGTGACATAAGAGTTCCTTTGATTTTGGAATGGCCGCGCTATGGGTTCATGATGTCATATCGAGCCCGGTGCCCAGAATCCACTTCACCACTTCCGCTTGCTGGCCGACACGACCCTCCACCGTGTGATCGTCGACCCGCAGCACGCCCGGCCGTTGCGCGGCTTTGGCGGCTGCCTCCATGGTAGTCATTCGAATCGCGACCGTCATGGGCAGCGTGGGCTTGAAAGGACGCGGCTTGCTGGTTCGCAGCTTCTCGATGGCTTCCGCGACTCTCCGTGCCGTCTCGCGGTGGGCGGAGTCAGGGTCCAGGCCGGCCGCCAGCTCGCGCGTCTTCGCCCACTTGACGGTCGCGGTGACGGCTTCCGGGAACTGCTGCCGTGTCTCGTTGCAGGCCGCTTGGTCGCCTTGCACCAGAATCAGCGGAATGTCCCAATGGCCGGCGTAGCACGTCTCAATCCCGATCTCGCCGACGCTAAGCTCATTGATCCGGAAGTCTGCCCAGCTCAGCGTCCACGTATGCGGCAGGAACGCGCCTTGGGTGCCCGCCTTGGCATGGTGACCCGGCAGCATCAGCGCGTCGACGGTCTGGTTCAGCCCGGGCATCCACCGGCGCTTGCCATCCTCGAGGCCGACGCTTCGAAGGTGGTAGGTGATGCGGGGATCAGACAGCAGCTTATCGGCGACGAGGTTGCCTCCGCCGTGGTGTGTGTCGCAGACGATCAGCTCGGTGACGCCGGCGGCGAGCGCCGCCGTGCTGGCTGCGTTCACCTGGGATGTGAAAAGCTGGCGGGCCTCGGCGGCGACCTGCTCTCTGGCGCCTGGCTCCCAATACCATGCCTGTTCGCGCGTGAAGATGCCGTCCCCGCCGTCCATGTCCCAGTGCATATAGATCTTCAGCCCGCGCCGTTGTTGTGCGCCCGGCGCGCGAGAGGAAATCACGTACGGAGCCGCCATGCCCATCGCCGCCAGCGCGGCGCCGCCACGGAGAAACTTGCGGCGGGAAGGCGTCCCAGGCTTTTGTTGCACCTTGTCCATTGACGATTCTCCCCTGCTGAAGCGGTGCACCGAGGATTCGATCCGGACCGCACAATTCTCACACAGGGTCCAAAAGCTGTCAATGCAAGCGCGCCGCGGGCTGCACGATGAATCTGCACGCCCGGTCTTGATTTTGGTCCGCAATTCTTGCGGGAGGTGGCGGGGCTGACGGGCACGCATGTGGGCTGCGAGACCACCGTGTGCGGGGCATGCACGGTGCTGCTGGAAGGCCGGGCGGTGAAGTCGTGCACGGTGCTGGCGGTGCAGGCGGACGGGCGGAAGGTGGAGA
>DASQHK010000474.1:0-9668 GCA_035632135.1 Bryobacterales bacterium | reverse complement strand
GACGGCGCCGCAATCGTAGCGGCCAAGCTGGGCGAGGGTGAGGGAACGGATGGCAATGTCGGACGGAACTGCGGCGAGGCCGGGGCCGCGGCAGATGACCGGGTTGACGAAGGGGTCGTGGCTGACCACCAGGACGCCGTCTTTGGTGACGTCGAGGTCCATCTCGAGCGCGTCAACGCCGACCTCGATGGCATGCTGGAAAGCAGGCAGCGTATTTTCGGGCCGCACGGCGCGGCAGCCGCGATGGCCGTGGACCAGGATGGTGGGCATGAAATTGATGGTCGCGAAGGGACGCGAATCAACGCGAATGAAAACCGCTCGCGCAAGCCCCGGAGAATTTCCAGATCTGCTCGCGGCGCGGGCAGCCGGCGCCCCAGATGAGCTGCTGGCCGCCGAGATGAAAACCGCTCGTTCTATTCGCGTTCATTCGCGTTCGTTGGCGACCGACAACTAAGCCCCGGGGAACTTCCAGATCTGCAGCGCGTTTTTGCCGAGCAGCAGGTCGCGATCTGCGGGCTTGTAGAAATCGAGGACCTGGTCGACGAACTCGAGTTCCTTGTCCATGGGCAGCTCCCAGCGCGGGCGCGGGTAGCCGGTGCCCCAGATGAGCTGCTTGCCGCCGAACTCCTCGTAAACCGCTTTGAAGTAGGGGTAGATGTCACGGTATGGGTATTGCTTGGTCAGGGAAATCTCGTAGGGCTCGGAGGCGCTGATCCACACCTGGGGGAATTTCTTCAGGCGGAACATCTTGCGGAACTCGGGCCAGGGGTCGGGCTGCTTCAGGTCCGGCTTGCCGAGGTGATCGACCACGATCTTGACGCCGGGGAAGCGGCCGGCCATTTCTTCGAGCATGGGCATCTGGTGCGGCAATATGTAGTAGTTGAACACAGCGCCGAGCTTTTCGGCCTCGCGCCACAGCGGGTAGTGCTCCTTGGAGTTGAGCCAGGTGGAATTGGGATGGTAGAGGGGGCTGAAGCGCATGCCCTGAAAGCCGTGCTCCTTGACCCAGTAGCGGAGGCGCTCGGCGACGTGCGGGTCGAGCGGATCGATGAGGCCGTGGGCGACGAACAGCTTGGGGTACTTGTGGAGGCTGTAGCTGATGTAGGAGTTGTCCCAGCCGAAGTAGCGCGGGTTGACCAGGACGGTGTAGGTGAGGCCGAAATCGCGCATCACCTCGACCTCGTTCTCGATGGGCGCGGCCATGTTGACCTTGATGTTAGGATGCTCGGGATGGTGGAAGGGGAAGCGGGGGTCGATTGTCCACACCTCCAGGTGGGTATCAATAATGAGCCGGGGAGGCTTAGCTGCCCGCGCGGCGCCGGCCGCACCCGCCGCGCCGGCCAGAAAGGCTCTTCGGCTGAAGGCCCGCCCGGTCCCAAGCCCGCCGCCCTGGTCTCGTAATCTCGTGGTTTCCAGAGCGTTTCTGAACGACATCAGCGCGACTCCAAATCGCGGATCAACCTTCCGCCGACAGGAATTGTAGCACCACCGAAGCGCCGGGCGGCGACGGAATCGCCGCCCTCACTGGACATCGCCGAGCGGTTTCAGTCTGGCCGGCGCCCTCGCTAGAACGTGTACTTGCCGCCCATCGTAATGATGAACTGGCCGCCCAGGCAGCAGTAGCCGCCGGTGGTGCCGGTCGGCTTGCCGAACAGGCTGGGGCTCGACAGGTTCACCGTGGAACTCGGGTTGTTGAAATTGGGGTCCTTGAAAACGTTGTCCACGTCCGCGCGAATCTCGAAGTTGTGCCGCTCTTTGAAGCGGAAGTTCTTCTGGATGGACGCCTGCGACCAGCGCAGGCCCGGCCCGGTGATGGTGTTGCGGCCGACCTGGCCGAGCGTGAACGGGCCGGGGTTGGCGAAGCCGCTGATGTTCCACATGGGGTTCTCATAGGCCTGCGCGAAGCGGTCGCCGATGTGCCAGTTGTTTACGATCACGGCGGAGTTGGGGGCGATCTGGTTGGGGCGCATGATCGTGCCGGCCGGGGATGACAGGTATTGATACGGACTACCGGCCAGGGTGAACGCTACGGGCGTGCCATCCTGGAACGTCTGGGTCCAGGCGATGTTCCAGCCGCCGAGGAACCAGTCCTTAAACCCGCCGCCGTTCATCCAGCGGCGGCCTTTGCCGAAGGGAGCTTCGAGCGTCAGGTAGGTGACGAAGCGGTTGGTGATGTCGTAGCCGGCGCGGCCTTTCTCCAGGGCGCGGTTGTAAAAGTCGGCGCCATTGCAGACCTGGTCGTTGTCGCAATCATCGATGGCCTTGGAGAAGGTGTAGAAAGACGTCAGCGTCAGACCTTCCTTGGAGTACCGTTTCTCGAGCTTGACGGTGCCGGAGTGGTAGGTGGAGTGCCCGAAGTTGCTCCACAGGTTGATAGCGCCGAAGTTCGGGAAGGGCCGGTAGATCTGATAGTTCTTGTAGATGCCGCTGAGCACGCTGGGGTCGCTCGAGACATTGAAAGGCACCTGGTTGATGTTCCAGGCCTCAAAAAGGCCCACGCCGGCGGACCCTTGATAGCTGAACTCGGCGAGCCAGGAGGGCCGGAACTGGTACTGATAAGTGGCGTTCCAGTTCATGACGTAGGGGTTGCGGAGGTTCGGGTCACGCTCGGAAGCGCCGCGGCTGCTGTAGTTGACGCCGACGAACGGCGAGGTGCCGTTGTTAAGGATGTTGTAATTGAGCGGCCCCGGCCCCTGGCTCAGGAAGAAGGCTGGGCGCGGGTCGCCCGAGGGCCGCTGCACGCTGACGCTGGTGGTGTATTCCTCGAGGAGCTGGTTCACATCGGTCGAGAACAAATCGACGGTGGTGATGCCGAAGCCGCCACGGAAGACCATGTTGTTTGCGAATTTGTAAGCTACGCCGATGCGCGGCTGGAAGTGGTTGTAGTTGGTGCGGCCGAGCGCGCCGGAGGGGTGCGTGATGGCGCCCTTCAGCCCGGTCAGCGGATCGGTGGCGGCGGGGTCGAACTGGCTCTGCTGGCCGTACTTGGTGTTGTACGGGGTCTCGAAAGACCAGCGCAGGCCGAGGTTGAAGGTCAGCCTGCTGGTCGCGTTCCAGTCGTCCTGGAAGTAGAGGGCGTGACTCCACCAGCGCGGCAGCCAGTTGGCGAGCGTGGTGTTGAAGTCGGACCGGACCACCGAGCCGAGCAGGAAGCCGGCGAAATCGTTTCCGGTATTGGGCGTGAACGGAAAGCCAGTGCCGCCGAACCGGAAGACGCCGCCGGGCTGCGAGGGGATCAGCGAATCAGCGCTGGTCCTGAGTAATTCGTAGCCGGTCTTGAAGCTGTGCCGCCCGCGGATGAGGGTGAAGTTGTCCTGGAACGTGTAATTCTGGTCCTGCGTGTAATAAAAGCCGCCCGGGAAGCTGGCGCCGAAAAATTGGTTTCCGCCGGAGTCGAAGAAGGAAGGGAAGGTAACGCCGCTGACCCCGGGAATGCCGAGCTGGTGGGCCCAGTCGGCGTTGGTGCCGGGCGGGGTACGGGACTCCATGCGGCGGTTGTAGCCCAGGCGAACCTCGTTAATCATGCTGGGGCCGAAAACGTAGGTGTCGTCGACGACGGCATTCTGCTGGTCGACGGGAACGACGACGAAAGGTTGGTCCAGCAGCGACCAGGCCAACGCCACCGTGCTGCCGTTCTGGCGGTGGTAAATGTGCGAATAGCGGCCGAAGATGCGGTGCTTGTCGCTGAAGTTGTGGTCGATCTTGACGTCGAAGCGGGTGCGGAAGGAAAGGTATTGGCCGGCGCCCCCATAGTTGAGCTGCGGGCCGGTGGCAGTGACCTGGCCTCCGCCGCCGAGGTTGTTGGGAAGATTCCAAGGGTTGTGGCCCAGGAAGTTGACCACAGCAGGATCGAAGCGGCTCTTGGGAATCACGTTGTTGGCGAACCGCTGGCTGGTCCACTGGTTGTTGGCGCCCTGGGCCGTGGAAGCCGGATCGTAAATAGGATAGCCGAGGCCACCGAAGCTGAAGTCGCCGTTGAGTTCCTCGGGCGTGGGAACGGTGGAGAACTGCTGCTGGAAGTAGCGCTCGTCATGGCGCGAGATGCCGAACATGAAGAACGTCTTGTTCTTGCCGTTGTAAAGCTTTGGAATATAGACCGGGCCGCTGACGAGGGCGGATAACTCGTGATAGGAGAGCGGCGTGGTGGATTTCTGGAGGTTGAAAAACGCGCGGTGCAGCTCGGCATTGCCGAGGTAGCGATCTTCGACCTCGAAATGAAGCTTGTTCGTGCCGGAGACGTAAGTCGCGCTCATGAGGCCGCCAGCCGTGTGGCCGTCTTCCGCCGGCAGCACGGTGGTGACGAGCTTGACCTCCTGGATGGCGTTCGGGGTGGTGCTCATGATGCGGTTGGTGGCCACGCCTTGGCGGATCGGCTCGACGCCGGAAATACCGTCGAGGGTCAAGCCGAAGCCGCGATCGCGCGTGCCGCTGATGTGGTAGCCGTTCATGGCGGTGACGCCGGGCAGGTAATACGTGTTGAGGAAGATGTAGCGCTGCTCGACCGGGATCGTGTTGAGGAAGCTGCCCGCGACCACCGTGCCGGTGGTGGAGGTGGCGGTTTCGAGCAGCGGCGTGGTGGCAGTGACCTCGACCTTCTCGACCACGTTGCCGACGTTCATCTGGACGTCGATGCTCAGCGTGTCATTGGAGCGCAGCGCCACGCCGGGGCGGGTCATCGAGGCGAAGCCGGATAGCTCGAAGCTCAGCGTGTAGGAGGCCGGCTCAAGGTAGAAGAAGCGATAGATGCCCTGTGCGTCGGTGGCGGCCCGGAACGTGGTGCCCTTTTCCGGATTGAGGGCGGTGACGTTGACGTTGGCCAAGACCGCGCCGGAAGGATCGCTGACGTGGCCGATGATGGTGCCCGTGGCTGTCTGGGCGCGAAGCGCCGGTACGGAGGCAACGAGCAGCAGAATCACCAGCGTGGCAAACAGATTCTTTCGCAACATAAGTAAACCTCCCCGAAGCGAACTTATTATAAACCCCTTGGGAGCGTCTGTCGAGCGCCAGGACCTGAAAAAAAATGACAAAATCCTGGCCGGCCAAGACCCGTTTCCGGCCCGGCTGGCGGCCCAGGGAGGAAAGGCCGCGGTCCGGTGAAACAATCCGGCTGCGTTTCGTCACTCAGTTACAGGAGTGGACCGAGCGGCTGGGGGAAGGAGGCCGGACATGAGCAGGATCCTGCTGGTTGTGGTGATGCTGGGGCTCGCGGCGAGCCTTTTGCCGGCCGAGAAGCGGGGAAAAGGGCTCGAGAAGGAAGCGGCGGGACAACACCTCGGACAACACCTGGAGCAGCCGGCGACGGCCAAGCGGCAGAAGGCAATCACGATCTCGGTGAAGCCCTTTACGAAATCCGCCGAGCCTTTGCCGCAGTTCGCGAAGCCGCGGCGCGCCGGCAGGGGCAAGGGCGTCCATCGAATTGCGACACCAAGCCGCTAAGCGGGACGTGGCAGGCCCACGAGCCGTTCTGACTCGCGATGATTTCCAGCGGCTTGCGGAGCCTCACTGCAAGCACGCCGAGGCGTTGCCGGCTGCCAGGTTTGCCGTGCGAAACTTCAGCGGCTGCTTTCGGCCGCCTCTTCCTTCGCCGGCACGGTAATGAGCCCCCGCGCGGCGGGCGCTCCGTCCACCCCCAGCATGGCGGTCGCTCCCACCAGCGGGTCGCCCAGCAGGTTGCCGTTGCAAACGGTGGTGTCGGTGTTGTAGTCAATTCCGCACTCGACCACTTCGTTTCCGATAGTGGTCGGCACGTTGATCAGCGCCGTCTTGCCCATGACTCCCTGCACCGAGGCGTCCAGCCGGATGCTCCGGCCCACCAGGTGCAGCGTCACGCTGCCTTTCGGGCCGCCTGCTGCAATGGGGTCCAGCGACGCCTGGGTCAAGGTGGTGAGCGGCTGGGCCGGCGGCGCGGGATCGTAAAACAGCAGCACGCCGTTGCTGCCGGTCGTTCCGTCGCTGGCATTGACGGGATACTGCCGCGTGCCTACATACACGAAGTTGTCGATCGGGTCGACGCCCACTTTGGAGTTTCGTCCGGAGCACGTCACGCCGACCAGCTCGCCCACCCCGGTCGATGCCCCACCCCGCGCATCCATCACCCCGATAACCGGAAAGCTCTTGGTGGTATCCATCGGACAACCCGTGGTCGTGCTCTTGTTGCCCGACGAGCCCGTGTAGAACCGGCCGTTGTTCGGGTTGAATTGGAGCAGATCGGTTCCGGTGACGTCGTCGAATTGCTTCAGGATGGAGCCGTCCTTGAGGCTCATCAGGGTGGCCCCCTGGTCGCAGGCGATCAGGGCCGCGTTGGCGACCGGGTCGATGTCGATGCCGTGCGGCGTGCAGGTTGGCGTCAGATAAGTGGCCTTGATGGCGTTGGCCACCGGATCGTAGACATATACGCCCTTGTTCTTACCCTTGTTGTCGCCATCGGTGGTGGCCTGGTAGATCAGCCCGTCCACCGGGTTGAACTTCAGCAACTCGGGGCTGACGGGTAACAGGAATTGGGTGGTGATTTCCTTGTACTCCAGGTTGATCCCGGTGATGTAATACGGGGCCGAGCCGTTGATGACATAGACCGTGCGGTTCAGCGGATCGTAATCGAGCGCGTCGGTGCCGCCTCCGATGCCCGGCAGGGGGTAAATATCGGGCCCGTCGTCGGGCACGCGCAGATTGTACACAAAGACGTTGAACTTCCCGTCCGTGGCGATCAGCAGTTGCAAGTCTGGCGCGATCAGCACCCCGTTGGTGCCTGCGCCGCTCGGCAAAACCATGACGCCGATGACAGCATTGGTGCGGGTATCGACAGCGGTCACAGCATGGTTGACTCGGTCCGCCACATACATGACGCGGCTTTGGGGGTTGAACGCAAAGAGGTCATAGTTAGCCTGCTTGGATCCGGTGTTGGTCCAGGTCGGCACCGGAATGGTTTGGATGTATTTCAATCCGGCGCTGGGGACCGTCGTCTGGGCCCGTCCCAGGCCGACCATCAGGCTGCAGAAAAGGCCGGCGCATAACAGCGCCTGCCTGCCAAATGTACCAGCTTTAGCAGTGGTCATTGGAAACCCTCATAAAGAGCGAAAATTTCCAGGATTCCCCGTTTGGCTGTCCTGGATGCCGCATAGGATACACCCAGGCCGTCGCAGCCGCACTCTTCCTGCAAGGATTTTTGAAGAATAATTCGCGCTCGCACAGCGGTCGAGGGCCGCCCGTCCGGCGTCCCGGAAGGTTGACTTTTTCGGAACAGCGCGGGGCTCGCGCAAGGACTCCGGGCCCTCTGCGTTCGACGGTTCGGCAGGAGGGGCGGGAAGGGCAAACCAAGCTCTCGCGCTGCCGGTTTTAGCGGAACGAGCGAGGCTCCGGGGAATTGGGCTTAGCGAGCGGCGCGGTAAGCCGAAGGCGTCTGGAATTCGGGTCCGGCGTACTCGAACTCTTCGGCCAGGGAAAGCGGCGAGCCTTGGGCGGCGTCGCGGGCGAGGTTGCGGAGGCGGATCTCGGCCAGGCGGCTGACCGACTCTGCGGTGACCGAGTCGAGCAGGGGGAGGCGGCGGCCGGTGGCGGCAAGGCGGGCCTGGAGGACGGCGGCCACGCTGTGGTTGAGCGTCTGCAGAGCGCGAACGGCGCGGAGCTTGCGGTCGAAGGTCGCAGCAATATCTACGATCCTCGGCTGCGGGGTGAAGGTGGCGGTCGATTCAGCTTCGCGGCGGCGCGGGTCCACCGGCGGGGCGTAATAGTACAGCTCGGGGGTAAGATGGCGGCGCAGGCCGGCGAGCGCAAAGGGCGGCTCGAAGTTGCGGACGGCGGCGGCCCAGCGGGCCTCTTCGGCGGCCGAGCCGGCGTAGTAGTGGTCGAGATTATCGTCGTAATGGGTATCAGGGTTGGGGAGGAACAGAGCGTCCGGCTGGTAAAGGCGAATGTAGAAGAGGATGCGGTCGCGCAGCTCGGTGGGGGAAACGGCCGCCAGCTCACCTTCGCGGTAGCCGAGCGAGACGACTTCCTGGACGCCGAGGGCGCGGGCGGCCTGCTCCGCCTCTTCACTGTTGTGGAGAGCGGCCTGCTCAGGCGTGAGGCCGCGGCCCTCCTTCTCGTCGTTGGTGACGCGGATGACGCGGACGGCGGCGCCCTGGGCGATCAGGCCGGCCAGTGCGCCGCCGGCATAGAGCAGATAATCGTCGGCGTGGGCGGTCACCACAAGCACGCGCGCGGCCTGGCGCGGGACGAGCGTGGCGGGCGCGGGCCGGGATGGTGATTCCGCCGGCGCGCTGCCGCCGAGGACCGCATCCTTCAGTCCGGGCAGGTCGTCGAACGCATCCTGAAAATAAAACACCTCGGCGTACTTCACGCCGTTTTCCTTGCCGCGCTTTTCCGAGATCCAGTACATGCGCCATTCCTGGAGCTTCTTGGTGGCATCGAGGTCGCTCAAGCCGTCCAGCTCCGGGATGCGCAGGCCGGCCTGGGCGAGCTGGGCGCGGATGGAGTGGCCGAGTGAAGGCTGGAGTCGCGCACTGCGATTCATCCAGAAGGCCTGCGCTTTGCGCTGCATCTCGGCCGGCGTCAGCTCAACGGCGATGTTGGGGTCGTAGCCGTGGCCGTAGTCGCTGCGCTGGGAAAAATAACGATAGAGGACGCGGTGCGGCTGGAGGCCCAGCTTCAAGTGCTCGGGATAGAAGTTGGGATTGCCGGCGGCGAGAACGGCTTCGGCGACGGCGCGCGCGGTCGTGCGGTGGTCGGGGTTGCGGTCGTAGTGGCCCCAGGGATTGTAAGCGAAGACGGCCTCGGGCTTGTATTTGCGAAACAGCAGCACGAGCTGGGCGCGGATTTCGTTGAGCGGGACCGAATCGCTGTGGTCGTTGCGCCAGTTGAGGCTGATGACGTCCTTCATGCCGAGGAAGCGGACGGCCTCCAGGCACTCGCGGTGGTTGGTGATATCGTCGTCGGCCCAACTGGCGCCGTCCTTCTCGTCGTTGCTGACGCGGATGTAATAGCCGGTGTAGCCGGCGTCGACGAACTTGGCGATGAGGCCGCCGAAGCCGTACTCCCAGGTGTGGTCGTCGTGGTGGGGCAGCACGACCAGGAAGACTTTGCCGGGAGGGACCTTGCCGAGGGGCAGAGGGGCGGCGAGGAGGGGAATTTCACCACAGAGGACGCCGAGGGCGCAGAGAAGAAACAATCGCATGGCAGAGGGTAGTATCTCAGAGTTGCGTTGACGAATGTATTGTGCGGGCCGCACGCGCGTCGTTGTAACACCGCGCCCGGCCTGCTATCGTAGCTTCCGTCATGCGATTATTTTTCCTCTGCGTTCTCGGCGTCCTCTGCGGTGAAATCTCCCCGGCGGAGAACAAGACCGTGCTGGTGGTGACGGCGCACGCCGAGGACTACCTGATCGGGGCCGGGGGCACGCTGGCGAAGCTGATCGGCGAGGGGTACACGGCGCACGTGGTGCAGGTGACCAACGACGAGAAAAACTCGGAAGGCCTGGAGCCGGCCGAGACGCGCAAGGCCAACGTCGAAGAGGGCGACCGCGCGGCGAAGCTGCTGGGGGTGAAGGAAATCGTCCGGCTGGGGCACAAGAGCGGCGAGCTGGGGTACATCTCTTCGACCGAGCTGCGCGAGGAGATGTTCGCCATGATCCGCTACTTCAAGCCGCGCATCATTATTATTCCCGACCCGTACAT
>DASQHK010000473.1:0-2852 GCA_035632135.1 Bryobacterales bacterium | reverse complement strand
CGCGCCGAAAACGGGTACATCGACGGCTGCGAGGGCGGCGCCATCTATCTGTACCGGGTGCGCAACGTCACGGTCCGCCATTGCACCGCCCGCAACTACAACGGCGACGGCATCTCTTTTCAGATCACGGACGGCGTGCAGATCCTCGACAGCGAATCTTACGGGCATGCGGGCTATGGCGTTCATCCCGGCACCGGAAGCGCGCGGGCGCTGGTGAAAGGCTGCCGCATGCACGACAACGGCGATATCGGTCTTTTCCTGTGCTGGCGCGTGCGGCACGGGCGCTTCGAGGACAACATCATCGAGGGGAACGGCCACTACGGCGTCTCCATCGGGCACAAAGACACGGACAACGAGTTCATCCACAACACCATCGCGCGGAACGGCTTCGCCGGGGTGTATTTTCGCAACGAGACTTTGCAGAACAGCGGGCACCGCAACACGTTCCGCGACAACCGGGTAGTCGACAACGGCAGCAGCCGGGAAGGCTACGGCTTCTATATCGCGCCGCACGCGGGAGACCTGGTGATCGAGAACAACCAGATCGCCGAAACGCGCCACGTGGGCGGCACGCAGCGCATCGGCGTTTTCAAGGCGGAGGGCGCGGGCCAGGTGCGCCTGGCAAACAACAAGATGTCCGGGAACATCGAGGCTGATTATCGCGAAGGCGCTATGGCTCGCGCCGCCTTGCGGCGCTGAGCGCAGCCGGCGGTAATCATGACCCGACGACAACTCTTCGCCCTGATTCCAGCGGCGGCCCTGCTGCGGCCAACAGCCGCCGAGGCCGACACTCGGGCAGCGCTGACGCCAGCCGGTCGCACGTGGCATCACCCGCTGCGGCAGGCAGCCGAATCATGACCCGACGACAACTCTTCGCCCTGATTCCAGCGGCGGCCCTACCGCGGCTCAGAGCCGCGGAGGCCGGCTTCGTCCGAATTGATACCCATACGCACATCCATCGCAAAGCCCCCGTTCTGCTCGCGGCTATGGGAACGGCTGGCTGGAAGGGGCTGAGCATCTGCGACTCGCGGGCGATGGGCGACGAGCCTTCGGGCCTCGCGGAGATGATCCGCGGGACCGTCGAGGCTTGCCGCGAGAGCGGAGGGCGGCTGTCATGGGCGACCACGTTCGATGCCAGAGATTTCGAGAGCCGTGAGTTTGCGGATCGCGTGATCGCCGGGCTCGGCCGCGATTGTGAGCAGGGCGCGGTTGGCGTGAAAATCTGGAAGAACATCGGCATGGGGATTCGCTCGAAGTCGGGCGAGTACCTGATGCCGGACAACGCCGCTTTTACGCCGATCTTTGACGCGATCCAAAGAGCCGGCAAGACTCTCATCGCGCACCTGGCCGATCCCAACGCGTCCTGGTCGCCGCACGCGAGCCTGGAGAGCGCCTACCTCAAGAGCCACCCGGAATGGATTGTGTACGGTCGTCCCGGCGCCCCGGCAAAGGAGGCGATCCTGGCCGCGCGCGATCGCATTCTCGAGCGGCACCCCAAGCTGCGCGTGATCGGCTGCCACCTCGGTAGCAACGAGGAGGACCTCGACCGGCTAGGCAAACGGCTCGACGCGCATCCCAACTTCGCGGTTGATGTGGCCGCGCGCGTCCGCTTTTTGGCGCGTGAAGACCGCGAGCGGGTCCGGCAGTTTTTGCTGAAGTATGCGGATCGCATTCTCTACGCAACGGACTTCACGCTGGGCGCGGGCAACGACGACAGGGCCGCGCAATCGTTTCTCGCGCAACACGACCAGGAGTGGAGTTTTTTCTCAACCGGCGGAACGCTCGGATACCGCGGGCGAGAGATCCAGGGGCTGGCGCTTTCGGAAAAGCTGCTGCGCAAGATCTTCCACGATAACGCCGCGCGCTGGCTACCGGGAATCGCCGCGTAGGGCGTTGGACGCCCTAGGTCATTCCAACTCGCTCAGCTTGGCATCGAGATACGCGAGCGAGGCCTCGAGCATCTTCCGATGCCGGGGGTTGCGGGCCTGTTCGAGATCATGGAGAACGCGCTTCCGCGAAAGCAGCAGAACCTGTCTCTGCCGCTGCCGTTCGATCTGTTGCGGCGAAAGCTGTCCTTGGGGTGATGAGCGCCGCTGCGATTCGAAGGATTCGATCTGGCCCTCAACAGACTTGCTCTCCCATCCTCGCGCCACGCCTCTATTGTAGAAGCTAAGCGCACCGTTTCAAAAGCCCACTGATGTGTTCCGGCCGACTCGGGTGATACGCGGCCGGATGTGACAGACCGGCGCGATGGGGTCGCTTCCGCTGGCGTCAATGCGTCAGTAGGAAGCGGGCGGCAACGCCAGCAGTTTCCGCAGACGGGAGGCCAACCCGCCGGCCATCCACTGAAAACCCAGGTCGTTGGGATGGGTGCCATCTACAAGACCGTCGCCTTGTGCCGGGCCGAGCAGATCGGTGCCTTCGAGGACCTGGATGTTGCGGTCGCCTTCCGCGATCCGGCGGCTCACTGTCTCCCGGATAAGGGCGCGCATGGCCTCGTTGGCGCTGTGCCCGTTCAGTTCACTGGTGGAATAGATAGGGGTGATGGCGAGGATGGGCGTTTCGGGATGTTTGGCGCGGATCGTCTCTATGAACGGGCCATACACGCGCGCGAGGGACTCGACGGTCCGGTTGTTTTGAGCAAAATCCAGGACAAAGCAGGCAGCATCGACCTCGGCCGCCACGCGAGCCACTTCCGGCTCGCCCACGCCGTTGCCCGAGAAGCCCAGATTGACAAAATCCAGGTTCAACATGCGCCCGAGGATCGCCTGATAGCTGAGGCCGGGGCGACTGGCGCAGCCTCCCTGTGTGATGGAGGTGCCGTAAAAAAGGATTGGCTTCGCCAGCGCGAA
>DASQHK010000472.1:0-7757 GCA_035632135.1 Bryobacterales bacterium | reverse complement strand
TCCGGCAGCAGCACCAGCACCAGCACCAGCGACAGCGGGTGCATCAAGCCGGCCAGGGTGAAGATGGGGCGATAGGAGAACCGTTGCACGATGTAGCCGGTGGCGAGGTTGGCAATCATGCCGCCGATGGCGCCGCCCATGCCCGAAAAGCCGCTGGCCGTGGCGACCTGGCAGCCGGGAAACAGGTCGGTGGGCAGGGTCAGCTCGCCGGCGATCCACAGGGCATGGCCGAAGGTCATGAAACACGTCATGGCGATGGCCGAGCGGGCGTCCGGCACCCAGGTAGCAAAAATACCTGCCGGCATCACCGCCGCGCCGCACAGCATGACGCACTTGCGCGCCCGCGGCAGGCTCCAGCCGTGGCGCATCAAGTAACCCGAGAACCAGCCGCCCAGCGTGTAGCCGACGCCGCCGAAAATAAACGGCACCCAGGCGTACTTGCCGATCTCCGCCAGGTCGTAGTGGCGCTCCTTGCGCAGGTACTCGGGCAGCCAGAAGATGATGAAGTAAATGACCGGATCGGTGAAGAAGCGGGCCAGGATCAGCGTGTAGCACTCGCGCTTCACCAGCACGCGCAGCCATTCGCCTTTGGGCAGCGGCGCCGAGACGGTCTCTTCCGGAGGCCGCACCTTATCCTTGAGGTACGCCAGCTCCTTCGCGGTGATCCAGCGCGAGAGATGCGGCGGCTGATAGAACACCAGCCACAAAACGAGCCACGCAAAACCCATCGCGCCGGTCCAGAGGAACGCCGACCGCCAGCCATATTCGAGCGTCAGCCAGGCGACCACAAACGGGGCGAGCGCCGAGCCGATGGATGACCCGGAATTAAAGATACCTATTCCGAGCGCGCGCTGCTCGGCAGGAAACCATTCGTCCACCGCTTTGGCCGCCGCCGGCCAGTTGCCCGGCTCGCCGACGCCGAGCAGAAAACGGCAGAGCGCAAACGACCACTTGCCGACGGCGAGGGCGTGCGACATGGCCGCCAGCGACCAGACAAGAATGGAGAGGGCGAAGCCGCGCCGCGTGCCAAGCCGGTCGATGATAGGCCCGGAAACGGCGTACAGGATGGCGTAAGCGGTCATAAAGAAGAACACGATCTGGCCGTAGTCCTGCTCGCTGATCCGGAATTCCTGGCGCACAAACGGGGAGACCACCGACAGCGCCAGCCGGTCGGCATAGTTCAGCATGGTGGCCAGAAAGAGCAGGGCCGCGATGAAGTAGCGAAAGCGCGGGATGCGCAGTTTCATGAGGGCCGGTTCGCGCGGGATATGATAGCGCAGGGCGGAGACGGAAGCACCCATAGGGGTCGCGAATGGACGCGAATGGGTCAGGTTTTTATTCGCGTGGATTCGCGTTCATTCGCGGCCTGCAAGTGTCGCGCTGCGCTACCTGGTGGCCAGAAAAAGCAGGGCTGCGATGCAGTAGCGAAAGCGCGGGATATGATAGCGCACATCCATAGGGGTCGCGAATGAACGCGAATGGACGCGAATGGGTCGCGTTTTTATTCGCGTGGATTCGCCTTCATTCGCGGCCTGCAAATGTCGCACTGCGCTACCGGAAGTGCCGGAACAGCGGGCGGGGCAGCACGTCCGGCTGAAACAATTCCGGGAGCATCTGTTTCAGCGGGGAGGCGACGGCGGGGCGGAAGGCCATCTGCGGGAGAATGTCGCGCTCGACAGAAAGCCCCGGAGCAGCCTCGATCAGCTCCACGCCGGGCTTGCCGAGGCGAAACACGCCGGCTTCGGTCACGTAAAGCACTTCGTGGCCGTCGGCCAGCGCGCGGGGGCCGCTGAAGGTGATCTGCTTCACGCGCGGAACGAATTTGGGCGTGCCGGGGGCCAGCAGACGCAGGCGCCCATTGCTGAGATCTACCTGGCTCCGCGCGGCCAGCGTCCCGCAAAACACCAGCCGCCGGGCCTTTTGCGCGATATCGATAAAGCCGCCCGTGCCGATCACGGCCGATTCGATCCGGCTGACGTTGACGTTGCCCTCGGCATCCACCTCGGCGAAGCCGAGAAAGGCCAGATCGACGCCGCGGCCGTGGTAGAAATCAAACTGGTGCCGCGTCTCGATGATGGCGGTGCTGTTGTAAGACGCGCCGAAATCAAGGCCCTCGGCCGGAATGCCGCCGATCTGCCCGTGCTCCACCGTTGGCGTCACCTCGCTCTCGATGCCCTGCTCGCGCGCCACCTTCATCACGCCATCGGGCATGCCGAAGCCGAGGTTGATCACCGCGCCGGGAAACAGCTCGAGCGCGGCCCGCCGCGCAATCACCTTGCGGATGGTCAGCGGGAACGGGCCGAACTCCTCGGGCGGCTTGCGCGCCGCGCCGCACAGGCTCGGGTCGTAGTGCACCTGAAAGGTCTGGCCCTGCTGCGGATCGACGGCGATGTAGTCCACAAAAATCCCCGGCACGCGCACCGTGCGCGGGTCCAGCTCATACAGGTCCGCCGTCCGCTTCACTTGGGCGAGGGTGATGCCGCCCGAGGCGCGCGCGGCCTGCGCCATGATGCAGTTGTCCCAGGGCGCGACCTCTTCATCCATGTTCAGATTGCCGAGCGGGTCGGCGGCCGTGCCGCGGATGAGAGCGGCGTGCACCGGAAACGCTTTGTAGAGCAGGTACTCGCGCCCGTTGCGGGCGAACAGCTCGACGAGGTCCTCTTTGGCCGCGGCGTTCAGCTTGCCGCCTTCGAGGCGCGGGTCGATGAAGGTGCCGAGGCCGATCTCCGAGATCCACGCCGGGCTCGCCGCCGCCGCCGCGCCCAGCAATTGCACGATGATTCCCGCCGGCAGATTGTAGGCTTCGATCTTGTTTTCCGCCGCCAGCCGCGCCATCGAAGGCGACATCGACCAGTGCCCGCCGATGATGCGCCGGACCAGGCGTGGATCGGCGAGGTGCTCGAGGCCGCGGTCCTTCTGGTTGCCCACGCCGAAAGGGTGCACCAGCGTCAGCCCGCGCGGCGAGCCCGACCGCCGGAACCGCCGGCCCAGCGCCGCCAGCAGTTGCTCTGCGATCGAGTGGCCCGAGCCCGAGCCGCCGATGGCGATGGTCCACTCGTCCTGGATGTGAGAAACCGCTTCGTCGGCGGTGACGACCGGCTTGCGCATGATGCTATCGTACCGCGAGGGTCACGCCCAGCCGGCTGACGGAGCGATCAGAAGCGGCTGATGTCGCGTCCAAAAATCTGCGAGCTGATCCAGTTGAACAGCACCTGCATCTTCGTCCGAATGCTCAGCAAGCGGGTGAGGTAGGCCGAGCGCCAGAACAGCCACGCCGCCCACCCCTTGCCCTTATAATTCGGCAGATCGGCCAGGGCGCGATTTCCGCCGAGATACGCGAGCATCCCCAGGTGGTGGTACTCCAAAGGATCGGCCGGCTTGCCGCGCGCCATCCGGTTTAGCGCCCGGGCCAGGTAGCGGCCTTGCTTCATCGCCACTTGCGCCGTCTCGGGCAGCGGATTCTCGAGGTTCGCGGCGCAGTCGCCAAGGGCGTATATATTCTCGCAACCTGGCACGCGCAAGTGACCGTCCACCAGAATCCGGCCCTTCGGATTCTTCGGAAGCGGCAGGCTCCGCACCAGCTCGGTCGGGCCGTTGCCGGCGGACCACAACAGAACGCCGTAAGGAAGCCACTCTCCGTTTTTCAGCTCCAGCCCGTCCTTCTCGACGCGCACCACGGGCGTGCCGGTGCGCACCTCGATGCGCTCGCGCCGAAAAAGATCGGCCGCGTAGCGCCGCAATTTGGCGTCGAAGGCCGAGAGAATGTCGGGGCCGGCCTCGACCAGCGTGATCCGCACCTGGTCCACCAACTCCGGAAAGTAGCGCCGTCCTTCGTCGAGCAGCAGATCGTGCAGCTCGGCGGCGACCTCGACGCCCGTCGGGCCGCCCCCGCAGATGACGAAATGCAGCAGCCGGGCGCGCGCTTCTTCCGGCAGGCCTGGCAGCGCGGCGGTCTCGAGATGGCCGAGGATTCTCTGCCGCAGGTTGCGCGCGTCATTCAGCTCGCGCAAGTGCAGCGCGTGCTCTTCCACTCCGGGCACTCCGTAGGAGCTGCTGGCCGCTCCCACGGCGATCACCAGCAGATCGTATTCCAGGTCGAAGGCCACTGCATTCCGGCAGCAGACCCGCCGGCCGGCGGGGTCGATCCCCACGCACGCGGCGTGGTAGAAACGCGCTCCCGGCCGCCGCGCCGGCTCGATGATGCTCCGAAACTCCACGGTGCCGACGGTGGTGGAAGGCAGCAGCGGCGTGAACAGAAAATGATTGCGCCGGCTGACGACGGTCACATCGTAGCTTTTCCGGTCCAGGAATTTTACAAGCTGAAACGCGGCGAAGCCGGTCCCCAGAATCACCAGTCTCGGGCGCTCGCCTGCGATCACAGTGGGCCTCTTGTTACCATCATCCCATGCCGAAACGGTACTTCGATGAGATCGAGGCCGGCGAGGAATACATCTCGCCCGGCGTGACGGTGACCAATTACCACGTGATGCAGTTTGCCGGGCTCTCGATGGATTTTTTCGAGCTGCACACCAACGAGGAGTTCGCGCGGCAAACGGTGTTTGGCCGCCGCGTGGCACACGGCCTGCTCGGCCTGGCGCTGGCCGACGGATTGAAGAACCGCTCCGATTTCCAGGTCCACGCCCTGGCCTCGCTCGGCTGGAACTGGGAGTTCAGCGGACCCATCTTCCTCGACGACACGATTCACGTGCGTCTCACGGTGAAAGAGAAGCGCGCTTCGCGCAGCAAGCCCGACCGCGGCGTGGTCGTGCTGGCGCTCGAAGTGATCAACCAGCGGGGCGAGACGGTGCAGAAGGGCGAGAACAGGCTGATGGTTTTGCGCAAAGCGGCCCCGTAGGCGCGTGCGACACGCTTGTGCGCATCCGGAAAACCCCGATGCAGAGCCGCGCGCGAAGCAAGCGGTCTTTCCGAAGGCAGCAGCAGACCGCTTCCTGACGGTCGCGGCTCCGATCCGAGCGTAACTTTCTTGCCGCACACCCGCCCCGTAGCGCTGCTCCGCGCCGGCTCCGCGTTTCGAGTTACCATAATGCTGCCGCAGTTTCGTCGCTGTGGCCGGAGGCTCCGCATGCAAGGCATGATGATGGACTATCCGCTCACCCTGCATCATTTTCTGGAGCGGGCAGCCCGTTTTTTCCCGAACAAAGAAATCGTCACCCGGGCGCCGCAAGGCCTCCATCGTTATACCTATCAAGACTACTCGCGCCGCGTGCACCGCCTGGCGCGCGCCCTGGAGCGGCTGGGCGTGCAGCCTGGTGACCGTGTCGGCACGCTGGCCTGGAACACCGCGCGCCATCTCGAGCTATATTTCGCCGTCCCCTGCTACGGGGCCGTCCTCCACACTTTGAACCTGCGCCTGCCGCAGGACCAGCTTCGCTACATCATCACCCACGCCGAGGACAAGGTCATCTTCGCCGACGCCTCGCTCGCCTCGATCCTCGAGGAGATCAAAGGCGATCTTCCAACGGTCCGGCAATTTGTGATTATGGACGACGCGGGCGGCGCCGAAACGTCTCTCCAGCCTTCGGTTGATTACGAAGAGCTGCTTGCTTCGGTGCCGGCGGAGCCGTATCCCTGGCCTCGCCTCGATGAGAACGCCGCCTGCGCGATGTGCTACACGTCGGGAACCACCGGCAATCCCAAAGGAGTCGTCTACAGCCACCGTGCTCTGTTTCTCCACAGCTACGGCCTGGCGATGGCAGACGGCTGGGGCCTGTGCGAGAGCGACGTGGTGCTGCAGATCGTCCCCATGTTCCACGCCAACGGCTGGGGAGCGCCATTCGCCGCCGTCATGACCGGCGCCAAGATCGTGCTGCCCGGCCGGCATCCGGAAATCCGCGACCTCGCCCAACTCATCGAAGGCGAGCGCGCCACCGTGACGCTGGGCGTGCCGACCATCTGGATCGGCCTCTACGACCTGCTCCAGCAGGAAGAATTCGATCTGTCCAGCCTGCGCTTCGTCGCCTCGGCCGGCTCGGCGATCCCGCGCCGGCTGGTGGAGGCCTTCGAGCGCGAGCACGGCGTGCGGATCGTGCAGAACTGGGGCATGACCGAGACCACGCCCATCGCCACGCTGTCGCAGCTCAAGAGCCACATGAGCGCCTGGCCCGAGCACGACCGCTTCGGCGTCCGCGCCAAGCAGGGCATTCCGCTGGCGGGCGTGGACATCCGCGCCGTGGATGAGGAAGGGCGCGAGGTCCCCTGGGACGGCAAGACACTGGGCGAACTGCAGGTGCGCGGGCCGTGGGTTACCGGCGGGTATTACAACGACCCACGATCGGCCGGGGCCTTCGTGGACGGCTGGTTCCGCACCGGCGACGTGGTCTCCATCGACGCCGAGGGCTATATTCAGATCGCCGACCGCACCAAAGACCTGATCAAGAGCGGCGGCGAGTGGATCTCGAGCGTGGAGCTGGAAAACCACATCATGGCGCACCCCAAGGTGCTCGAGGCGGCTGTCATCGCGGTGGAGCATCCCAAGTGGCAGGAGCGGCCGCTGGCGGTGGTGGTCCCGCAGGCGCGTTACCGCGGCCAGCTCAGCAAACAGGAGATCCTCGAATTTCTCCAGCCGCGCGTCGTGAAATGGTGGCTGCCGGACGATGTGGTCTTCATCGACGCCGTCCCCAAGACCAGCGTCGGCAAGTTCGATAAGAAGGTCCTGCGCCAGCAATTCCAGCACCACCAGCTTCCCGCTACCGTGGCGTAAGCGGCCGGCGTCTGAACTTCATGCGCAGACTCGTCTTAACCTGCACCGCTACGCGGCGCTCGTCGCCGGCGTCTTCGTGATAATCCTCGGGCTCACCGGCAGCGTGATGGTGTTTGAAGAACGGATCGACCGGCTGCTGCATCCTGTGGTGGAAGCGGCCGTGAGCGGGGGGCCGAAGCCGCTGGCGGCTCAGACCTTCGCTGCAACCGGAGCGTGAGTAGCGATCTCGCCGGCCAGGGCGGCGAGGGACGCCTGGAGGGCCTCGAGCGTTTGCTCGATCTCCGCTTCGCCGTGCGCCGCGGAAATCGACCACTGCTTGGTCGCCAGCGGAAACGTATAAACGCCGCGACCGATCATCTCCCGGCGCAGCTTCTCATCGAGCTGGAACAGATGGTGCTCCGCCAGGTCGTGCCAGTCCCGCGGCAAATGATCCATGAAATAGAAGCAGAAGGCCGAGCCCTGGCGGGCCACCATCGCCGGCACACTGAGCTTGCGAAGGATCACGCCGGCTTCCTGCTCGAACATCGCGCCCAGCCGCTCCACCCTTCGGTAGACCTCGCCGTCGTTGCTCAGCAGCCGCTCGATGGAGGCGATGGCCGCGGCGGTGGGGACCGGGTGGGCATTGTAAGTACCTGCCAGTAAGACACGCTTCGCCGGCTCGGGATGGACGAAGTAATCCATCAGCGCCGCTTTTCCGCCCAGCGCGGCCATGGGGTAGGCGTTGGCCAGGGCTTTGCCGTAGACCACCAGATCGGGGCGCACGCCGGCAATCTCGGCGTAACCGCCGATAGCGTGGCGGAAGCCGGTTTTCACCTCGTCGAAAATCAGAACGAACCCAAATTCATCGGCCAGCGCCCGCAATCCAGCGAGGTAGCCCGGGCGCGGCAGCACGATGCCGATGTTCTGCAGGACCGGCTCGGTGATGAGCGCCGCAATCGGGTACCGCTCGCAGACGTAGCGGACCGAGTCGAGATCGTTAAAGTTGACCGGGTGCACCAGCCGGCGATGGTCCTCGGGAATGCCGGCGCTGATCGGC
>DASQHK010000471.1:0-1753 GCA_035632135.1 Bryobacterales bacterium | reverse complement strand
CGTATCCTTGCCCTCTACGCGCCACTTCCCGTCCGGGCCGCGCTTTTGAAAGTAGAAGATCACGGCCCCGCTGAGCTGTCCGCCGGCGTCCTGAATCGTGATCTCCACGCCCGGCAGGTCGTTGATGGTTCCGTCCCAGGTTCCGGCGAAGGGCGAGTTCGCGGCGGCAGCCGCGGCCGCCAGCATCATCGTCAAAACGATCGTCAAAACGATTGTGCGCATCGGTGTTCTCCTGCTCGCTCACAGTTTGGGAAGCCAGCGGGGCGTGCGCCGGCAGTACTGTGCATAGGTGAGGCCGAATTTTCTCTGGAGGCTCGGCTCCTCGTAGCCGGCCACAAACAGGTGGGCCGCCACCAGCCACAGCAGCGCGAAGATCACGATCGAGGGCGATCCTTCCGAAAGGCCGAACCCAAGGAGAACTGCCAGCCCGCCGATGTACATGGGGTTGCGAACACGCTTGTAGGGGCCGGCGGCCACAAATTCCCTCGGCGCGTCAAAGGGAGCGGGCGTGCCGCGACCCCGTACCACGAATGCGCCGACGCAGGTCAGAGCCAGCGCGCCCCCCACCGCCATGAGAACGATCCCCAGCGGCGCTGCCCAGCCTGGCAGCGCGACGCCGAAGCTTCGATCGAAGGAGCGGACGCTCCAGGCCGCCCAGCCCCAGAACAGCACGAAGCCCGTCCCGAAAATGAGCGCTCGCAGCGCAGTGAACAATGTACTCATAAGATCTTCCTTGCCCGGCTATTGCTGCTTAGCTATGGCGGCGGTGCCGAGCATGCCGCCCAGGCCCATGGTCTCCACCACCGACGAAGGCACAATGACCATCGCGCCGCGCTCTTTGATCGCCTCGTAGAGCATGTTCATAGCGCGCAGGTGCAGGGCGATGGGGTTGTCCTTGTAGATGAGGGAAGCTTGTTCGAACTTTTCGGAGATCTCGGTCTCGGCGGTGCCGAGGATGATGCGCGCCTGCCGCTCGCGCTCGGCCTGCGCCTGGCGCGACATGGCGTCTTCGAGCGCTTGGGGAATGTGCACGTCGCGGATCTCGACCGACTGCACAGTGATGCCCCAGGGGTTCGTCTTCTCGTCCAGAATGCGCTGCAGCTCGCGGCCGAGCGACTCGCGCTCGGTGATCATCTGGGCCAACTGGTGGCGGCCGATGGACTCGAGCAGCGCCGTCTGCGCGCTGAGCTTGATCGCGTCGAAGAAATTCTGCACCTCGAGGATGCTCTTCTCCGCGTTCCACACCACCCAGAACACGATGGCATCCACATTCACCGGCACAGTGTCGCGGGTGAGCGCCGACTCGGCGCTGACGTCGGTGACGCGCACGCGCTGGTCGATCAGGCGGCTCATGGAATCGACGATCGGGATGATGTGGAACGGGCCCGGCCCGCGCAAGCCGCGGTATTTGCCCAGCCGCAGAATGGCCGCTTTCTCCCACTGCGCGGCCACCTTGATCGCAAACGCCAGGTAGAGGCCAATCACGGCGCCCGCGACGAGCGGCGCGGGGTTGTGCACCCAGGCGGTGAGGGCGGCGCCGCTGATGATGGAGAGCGCGCCCAGGCCGGCGCCCGCCACGCTCACCGGCTGCGTCTCGAAAACCAGCCGGGGTTTTGCTTCCTGCATCGTCAATGTTGTGGGCATCGCGTTATCTCCTTTTTTCTGGCTCGGCCAGCACTTCTTGCACCGCCTCGAGCAGCTCCGGCGCCTGGAAGCCGGCCGCCCCCGCCCGCGCCACGAACTCGCCGGCCAT
>DASQHK010000470.1:0-9124 GCA_035632135.1 Bryobacterales bacterium | reverse complement strand
CGCCACGGGGCCAAGATGAAAGACGGCCGCGCGGTGAACGCGGAGTTGGTTCGCCGGACCATCCCGGAGGAGCTGGACCACATCCGCAAGCTCATCGGCGCGCAACGCTTCGACGGCGGCAAGTTCGACCTGGCGGGGCGCCTGTTTGAAGACATGATGACGCGCCGCGATTTCTCCGAGTTCCTGACGCTGGTCGCCTACGACCACATCGACTAAGCCTTGGCTCGCGCAGGCTGTGGCGAGGCGACCTGCGCCATCAGGTCCTGGAAGCTGGTTTCGGACCAGACTTCGGCGATCTTGCCGTTCTCGAGTCGATAGATGTGGTTCTCGGTCCAGTACACCTTTCGGCCGGTGGCGGGGACGCCATTGAACTCGCCGCGGTGAGTCGCGCGCGCCGTGTCACGCGCCACCACGCGGTCCCCCTCCACGATCACATCCTCCGGAGTGACGTGGACATCCGGAAACGCCGCAAAAATCGCCTTGCCGATGGTCTTCAAGCCTTCACGCCCCGGCGGCAGGCCCTTCACCGGCAGGTGGAAGGCGAAATCCGGCGAGAACAGCTCGTCGACTACGCCGACGTTCTGCTTGTTCTTGAATTCCTCCGTGAAGCGCCGGACGATGGCGATCTTTTCGTTTCGGAGATACTCGGCCATCTTGGCCCAGTAATACTTGTGCCATCCGCGGTTGATGTCGGCAAAATGCTGGGCCGGCACGCCGGTCTGGGTCAGCAACAGCCGGGTCCCGCCGCCGTCGAGCGGACTCAGAATGTAGTACAGGTGCGAGAAGGTCCCTTCAGGCCAATTAGCGCTGCGCCACTGTTGCAGGATGCGCTGGTCCTGGATGAAGGTGACGGTGACGCCGCTGAGCTGGCCTCCATAAAGCGAGAAGCGCCCTCCCGGCTTTCGTTCGATCTCGGCGGGCGCGCCGGTGAACGCGCTGTGCTTGCCCGCGTCCAGCAGCGCCTCGAAGACTTCGTGCGGGCTGGCGCTGAAGGTGACTTCCTGCTCGAGGGAGCGCACCGCCCCCGCCGCTTCCGGCCTGGTCTGCACGTGCTCGGCCAGGCGGTCTGTGATCTGGCTCCAGCCGTTCTTGTGGCTCCGCATCGCTTCGACCCGCGGGAACCGGGCGTGCGTGAGAACCAGCTCGCAATGCTCGCCTCGTGCGAACAGTTCCACCGTCACCAGCGTCGGCTGATCGTCGGTGCCCTTCGAGGTCCACGTAAAGACCAGCTTCGAGGGCGGCTCGACCACCTGATACTCGCCGGTATGCTCATAGTCCTGGCTGCGCCCCTTCATGACGATCCGAAACTTGCCTCCGACTCTCGGGTCAAGCTGGGCTTCGGCGGTCGTGGCGTCGCCGGGGCACATCCAGTGCTTGATGCTCTCCGGATCGGTCCAGGCGGCGAACACCTCTTCGCGCGTGGCGGGAATCAGCCTGCGGACCACCAGCGTGTCGTTGCTTTCTTGTGCGGACATTCAAGCCTCCATGGCAGATTGCTTGCGTTGTTTTCTTCCGGCGATGACGTGCCGTTCCAGGGCGTCCAGCCGGACCTCCCAGAACTGGCGGTAATGGTCGAGCCAAGCGCTCGCCCTTCGGAGCGGCTGCGCTTCCAGAGAGCAGTAATGCTCGCGGCCCAGCTTTTCGCGGCGGACGAGGCCAGCCCGCTCGAGCACCATGAGGTGCTTGGAGATGGCGTTCAAAGAAACGGGGAAAGGCCGGGCGATTTCGGTCACGGTGGCCGGCTTGCGGCTGAGCGACGCCAGAATCGCCCGCCGCGTGGGGTCCGCCACCGCCGCAAAGACGCGGCCGAGTTCGTCGGTATATTCAACCATATGGTTGAATATAGAGGCGCGCGCGCCCCGTGTCAAGGTCCGGGCGAAACTTTAACAACTGGGAACGGTCAGCGGCTGGGCCGCCAGCGCAGATACATCGGCACGCCGGCCAGCACCAGCCCCAGGCCCAGCAGCGAGCTGCGCGGCGACTCGACCAGCGTGTTGATGACGAACGCCACGGCCACCAGCACGAACACCATTGCCGTCCAGGGATAGCCGAGCAGGCGATAGGGCCGCGGCCATTCGGGATGTTTTCTCCGCAGCACGATCACCGAAGCGACCGCCATGGCAAACAGGATCCAGGCGGCGAACATGGCCATGGTAATGAGGTGCTCGTAGCCGCCGGTAAGGGTCAGGACGGCGGCCCAAAGGCTCACCGCCCAGATGGCATGGGCGGGGGTCTCGTAGCGCGGATGGATCTGGGCCAGCCAGCGGGGAAAGACGCGATCGCGGGCCATGGCGAAAAAGATGCGCGGGCCGGCCAGCACGTTGGCGTTGATGGCGCCGAACGTGGAGCAGAGGATGGCAAGGGTGATGAGCGTCGCCCCGAGCGGCCCGATCATGGCGGTCATGGCGTCGGCGGCCACGCGGCTGGAAGCGGCGATGCCGGGTTGTCCCAATACATAGATGTAGGCCACGTTGGCGCTCACATACACAGCGATCACGATCAGCACGCCCAGCAGGATGCCGTAGGGCACGTTGCGCTCCGGGTTCCGGATCTCGCCCGCGGCAAACCCGACGAAGTGCCAGCCGTCGTAGGCGAACAGCGTGGAGATCATGGCCACGCCAATCGCCGGCCCGAGGCTGCCGGAAAAATGCTGCGGCCAAAGCGGCAGAAAGTGGGCGCTGTGGCCGTTGCGCAGCAGCAGGGCCGCGCCGACCAATCCCACCAGGCCCGCCACCTTGAGAAACGTGAACAGATTCTGCACGCGCGCGCCCCACTGCACGCCGAGGCAGTTGACGCCGGCGAGCAGGAGAATGATCGCGATGCCGGTCAGCTTTTCGAGCCACAGCGCCAGCGGGAAAAAGTATTCGAGGTAAAGGAGGAACGCCGCCGTCAGCGCGGCGATGGGGGCGGAGATGACGACCAGGAAATTCGTCCAGCCGTAGAGAAAGCCCCAGAAGGGCCCGTAGGCCTCACGAATATATACGTAGAGCCCGCCGGAGCGCGGCAGCATGGCGCCCAGCTCGGCAAAGGTCAGCGCGCCGCACAACACCAGCAGGCCGGAGAAAACCCAGATGGCGATCACCAGGCCCGGCTCGGCGATGCGCCGGGCGATCAGGCTCGGCACCACAAAGATACCCGACCCGATCACCGCGCCCACCAGCAGCAGCGCCGTATCGAGCAGGTTCAGCTTGCGCGGCAGCTCGGCCACGGCAGGCGAAGCGGTCGCCGCTGGAGAACCCATGAACCCTCCGGTTTCGACGAATCAGGGTAGCACAGCGGGGCGGAGCGCCCGGGATCGCCCGTCATCCGTCCGTAAGGAGCATCGCCTGACCGCCGGCCTACCGCTCCCTTTGGTCGCGGCTCGGTAAACCGACCGATCGGGGCCGCGACCAAAGGCAGCGCTTGCTGCCGAGTTCGCCGAACAACGAGGAGAAGCGCCGCCAGCAAATCTGGCGAAGCCTGCGGGGGATTTGCTACAAAGAGAGCTTATGCTACGCCTGCTGGGAATTCTGCTCGCCGGGAGCGCCGTTCTGGCCGCCGGCGAGGTTCATCGCCGGATCGATTTTGAGGCGCGCGATCTGTCGCAGTGGAGCCTGCCGAAAGCCGCCGATTGGGAGATCGCGGCGGAAGGCGGCAATCACTTTTTGCGCCTCCTTCATGCCGGCGAGATCGGCTCGCCGCGGCGGCCCTTGCAGTATGCGCTGCTGAAAGATGTCTGCGTGGGCGACTTCACGCTGCGGGTGAGAGTTCGCCGGGCGGGCAAGAGCATGATGATCACCTTCGGCTACCAGGACACGGAGCACTTCTACTACGCGCACCTCTCGGCCGATGACGGCAGCCACGCGGTGCACAACGGCCTGTTCAAGGTGGATGGCGGCGAGCGCTTCCGCATAGCCGGCGCCGGCTCGCGGCCCGTGCTGCCCGATCAGAACTGGCACGTGGTGCGCATCGTGCGGCAGGTCGAGACCGGGAAGATGCAGGTATTCGCCGACGGCGATCCGCAGCCGCGCTTCGAGCACACCGACACCTCGTTTCGTTTCGGCCGCGTGGGCCTGGGCTCTTTCAACGAGACCGGCGATTTCGACGATTTTCGGCTTGACGGCCAGTCCAGCTCCCAATGCCGCTAGAAACCCTGCACCCCGGCGCCGACGCCCGGCGCGCGCGGGTGGCGTTGTTTGATTTCGATGGCACCGTATCGCTGATCCGCTCCGGCTGGGTGGATGTGATGGTGCCGATGATGGTGGAGCTTCTGCTCGACTTGAAGACCGGCGAGCGCGAAGCCGACCTGCGGGCGATGGTTGAGGAATACGTCGGCCGGCTGACGGGCCGCCAGACGATGTACCAGATGATCGAGCTGGCGCGGCAGATCGAGCTGCGCGGCGGCGCGCCGCTCGATCCGCTGGAGTACAAGCGCATGTATTACGACCGGCTGCAGGGCCTCCTCGAAGACCGCCTGGCGGAACTGCGGGCGGGCCGCATCGCGCCGGACCGGATGATGGTGCCGGGCGCGCGGCGGCTGCTCGAAGCGCTGCACGAGCGCGGCCTCGAAATGTACCTGGCAAGCGGCACCGACCAGCCCTACATGCGCGAGGAGGCGTGCCTGCTCCAGGTGGACCGTTATTTCGACGGCCGCGTCTTCGGCGCGCTCGATGACTACAAGAGCTTTTCAAAAAAAATTCTGATCGAGCGGCTCCTTTCCGGCAGCGGCTTTCGCGGCGACGAGTTTCTGGGTTTCGGCGACGGTTACGTGGAGATCGAGAACGTCAAGGAAGTCGGCGGCGTGGCCGTGGGCGTGGCGACCGACGAGCCGCTCTGCGTGCGGGTGGATGAAACCAAGCGCCGGCGCTTGGAGAGCGTCGGCGCCGATTTCATCATTCCGAATTACAATTGTTACGATGAGTTGATGGCCGCCTTGTTTCCGGAGTGAGTTTCCCGGATGAGTTCCCGCTACCCCAGCTTCGACCGCTCCCGCCTGCGAATCCAGCCGCTCACCGAGCGCCGCCACGACATGGATTTGAGCCACCTGGTCGACCTGGAAGTGACCGAGCCGCACTTTTCCCACGCGCAGCTTGCCACCGTGGCAGGCCGCCTGGTCGAAGCGCGCCGGCGCGGCGCGGCGCGCATCCTGATGCTCGGCGCGCACGTGCTGAAGGTTGGCGTCTCGCGCCACCTGATCGATCTGGTGGAGCGCGGCTGGCTCACGCATCTCGCCTTCAACGGGGCCGGCGCCATCCACGATTACGAGCTGGCACGCATCGGCGCCTCAACCGAGAGCGTGGCCCGCTACATCCAGACCGGCGAGTTCGGCCTGTGGCGGGAAACCGGCGTGCTCAACGATTGGACCCGCGAGGCCGCCGATCTCGACCTCGGGCTCGGCGAAAACATCGGCCGCCGCATCGCCGAGGGCGATTTTCCCCACAAGGCCGTGAGCGTTTTCGCCGCCGCTTATCGCCGCAACATTCCGGCGACCGTGCATGTGGGTATTGGTTATGACATAATCCACGAGCACCCCAATTGCGACGGCGCGGCGCTCGGCAAGGCCAGCTATCACGATTTTCTGATCTTTGCCCGCTCCGTGGAGGGACTGGAAGGCGGCGTGCTGCTGAGCTGCGGCTCAGCCATCATGGGCCCGGAGGTGTACCTGAAAGCGCTGGCCATGGCGCGCAACGTGGCCCACCAGGAAGGCCGGCGCATCTGCCACTTTCTCACCGCCGTCTTCGACCTGGTGCCGATCGGCGGCGACTATCATCACGAGCTGCCCAAGACCGATCCCGGCTACTATTTCCGCCCGCACAAAACGATTCTGGTGCGCACGGTGGCCGACGGCGGCGAGAGCATTTATTTTTGCGGCGATCACCGGGCCACGCTGCCGGCGCTGCGGCGCGCGATCCTGGAGGAGGCCGGCAAGTGAACCTGCCCGACCTGATCACGAGATTTTCGGGCATCCGCGCGCTCGTGGTGGGCGACATCTGCCTCGACCGCTGGTGCCATTACGATCCGTCCGTGGCGGAGCCGTCGCGCGAAACCGGTATCCCGCGCGTCGGCGTGGTTTCGGTGGAGGTCACTCCGGGCGCGGGCGGCACCATCGCCAGCAACCTGGTGGCGCTGGGCGCCGGGCGCGTCTCGGTGATCGGCGCGGTCGGACAGGACGGGTTCGGCTTCGAGCTGGGTTGCGCGCTGGCCGAGCGCCGGATCGAGTACAACCTGCTGGCTGCCTCCAAGAGCCTCCAAACCTTCACCTACACGAAGCTGATCAACGCCGCCACGGGCGTAGAGGACCTGCCGCGCTGCGATTTCATCAACACGCGCCGGCTGCCGGCCGACGTCGAAAACCAGCTCATCGCCAACTTCAACGCGCACTTCCAGGAGTTTGACGTCGTCCTGGTTTCGGACCAGGCGGAAACGCAGGCGGGCGGCGTGGTCACCGACTGGTTCCGCGACCTGATCGCCGACGTGGCCGAGCGGTACCCGCAAAAGGTGATCGTGGCCGACTCGCGCGCCCGCATCGAGCGGTTCCGCAACGTGATGGCGAAGCCCAACCACAAAGAGGCCCTCGCGGCGTGCCGCCGGCTGTTTGGATCGGCGTCCGGCCTCGCCCCCGGCCAGACCGACTTGCAGCGGTTGCGCACGGTGATCGGCAGCCGGCCCCTGCTGGTCACACAGGGGGATCGCGGCGTGCTGCTGGTAGACGACGGCGGCGAGCACCTGGTGCCCTCTGAGAATGTTCCCAACCCGATCGACATTTGCGGCGCCGGCGACAGCTTCGCCGCCGGCATGGCGCTGGCTCTGCGCGCCTGCGGCGATTTTGTCACCGCTATCCGCTTCGGCAATCTCGTTTCGAGCATCACCATCATGAAGAAGGGCACCGGCACGGCCGCGCCGGACGAGATTCTGGCCAAGGCCTCCGCCCGGCTGAATTGAACCGCTCCGCAGATGGACGTCCTGGCCATCGACATCGGCGGCACCAAACACGCGCTTGCCCTGTTCCGGGACGGCCGCATGGCCCGCCGCTCTACCTATAAGACTGATGTAGCGGGCGGACGCGCGTGGATGATGGAGCATCTTTCGGCGCTGGCCCGGGAGTGGATCATGGAAGCGATGCCGCAGGCCTGCGGCGTCGGCTTCGGCGGGCCGATCGACTTTGCCGCGCAGCGCGTGGGGCGCTCCATGCACGTGGGCGGCTGGCAGGAGTTCCCGCTGGCCCCGGCGCTTGAACAAGCGGTGGGCGTTCGTTGCATTCTGGACAATGACGCGAACCTCGGCGCGCTGGGCGAATTCACGGCCGGCGCGGGCCGCGGCGCTCGCTTGCTGCTCTATGTGACGCTCTCCACCGGCATCGGGGCGGGCATTTTGCTCGATGGTAAGATAATCCGTGGAGCTGATTCGCTGGCCGGCGAGCTGGGGCACATTCCGCTCGAAGCGGATGGGCCGGAGTGCTCCTGCGGCGGACGCGGCTGTTTCGAAGCACTCTGCTCGGGCTGGGCCATCGAGGCGCGCACGGGGCGCCCGGCGCGCGAACTGCTCGCGGACCCGGCGTTTCGCGCCGGCTACGTGCCGGCGCTGGCGCGCGGACTGCGCGCCGCGCTCATGCTGCTGAACCCCGATCGCATCGTGATTGGAGGCGGGTTGAGCAAGGCCGGGGAGCCCCTCTTCGCCGAGTTGCGCGCCGAGCTGCAGCGGCAGATTCCACCATCATTCCCGATCCGCGTCGAAGTGGAGCCCGCCGCGCTCGGCGATGATTCGGTTCTGTGGGGCGCGTACGCCCTGGCGGAGCAGACTTTCCGGCCATGAACTATCCGGAGCAATACCGGTCGAAGCTGCAGGAAGCGATCGGCGCGATTCCGCTCGACAAGGTCGAGGAAGCGATCGGCGTGCTGGCCCGCGCGCGGGACGAGGGACGGACCATCTTCGTTTGCGGCAACGGCGGCAGCGCCTCCACTGCCTCGCACTTCGCCTGCGACCTGGTGAAAGGCGCGAGCTATGGCCGCCGCAGCCGCTTCCGCATCCAGGCGCTCACCGACTCCCTGCCTACCATCACGGCTTATGCCAATGACGTCGGCTTCGACCAGGTGTTTGTCGAGCAGTTGAAAAACTTCGCCGCCGCCGGCGACGTGCTCCTGGCCATCAGCGGCAGCGGCAACTCGCCCAACGTATTGCACGCCGTCGAATACGCCAACTCGATCGGCTGCCACACCATCGGCCTCTCCGGACGCGATGGCGGCCAGCTCGCCCCGCTTGTAAGGCTCAGCATTCAGGTGCCGGTCCCGCACATGGGCCGCATCGAGGAAGCCCACTTCACCATCTGCCACATGATCGGGTACTACTTCATGGAGGAGGCACAGGGAGCGCGGTGACTCCCCGCGGCGGGCGCGACAAGCGCGCGCCCCGGCCTGAGCAAAACGGAGGCTTGTGGAAGGTCAGAGCGTCAGCACGTAGGCGACGACGTCTTCCTTCTCCTCGTCGGTGAGCAGCTCTTTGAAGGCCGGCATGCCGTTGCCGCCGTTGTTGACGTTCTGCAAGATCGTGTCGTGAGTGGCGTCTTTGCCGCTGGGCAGCTTGCCGTCCTTCACTCCTTGCAGGCCTGGACCGATCTTTTTATCCTTGCTGTCCGGGTTGTGGCACACCATGCACTTCGCTTCGAACACGTCCTTGCCTTTGGCCGGATCGCCCTTGGCCGCCGTGGTCTCCTCTTTCTTGCCCTTGTGCTTCTTGGATTCCTTCTGTGCATAGGAAACGGAAACGGCGAGGCTCAGCAGCACGGCGACGGCCAGCGTCATCAACTTCTTCATGTGTCTGGTTTCCTCCTGAGAGTAAAAATTCATTCTACCCTAAGTGGAGGCAGACAACCGGGCCGTGCCGCGTTCGCGCCGCAGTTTACAACTCGCGCAGGCCAGGGCTTGTTTGCCACCGACCATGAAACCGGCCATCGCGCTTTTCGCCCGGGCTCCCATTCCCGGCCAGGTCAAGACGCGGCTGATCGGCCGCTTTTCGGCGGAGCAGGTCGCTGACCTCTACTGCGCTTTCGTTCTGGACATGTGGGAAATGCTCGCCGCGTTTGCGGGGCAGGCGGAATTATTTCTGTACACGGATCGCGAAGATGCGCGCTGGCGGGAGCTGGCCGGCC
>DASQHK010000469.1:0-3335 GCA_035632135.1 Bryobacterales bacterium | reverse complement strand
ATAACGGGCAGGACGTGACGCGCGGGCCGCTGGTGGTGAGGCGGGCCGCCGATGCCGGCGCCGTGCCCGTCGAGGTGACCACGCGCGTCGGCATCCGGCACTGCGCGGACTGGCCGCTGCGGTTTTACATTCGGGGCAATTATTTTGTCAGCCGGCCTGCTGCGCGGCGGGGCCGCGACCGGTGACCAGCGCGGGCCGCAGCGATTCTACGCGCCGGGCGACGGTTGCGCCAGCGGCAATGCCGCCATCAGCTCCGGCAGGTAACCTTTTTTCCCCAGGTTGACGGCGCGCGTGCGGCCGAGGCGCGTCTCGACGCCGCCGCACTCGTGGATGTGGCCGCAGAAAAGATAGTCCGGGGCGTGCTGCTCGACGAAGGCGCGCACGGCGCGGCTGTCGCCGTTGGCGCCGGCGCCGATGCGATCGAGACTGGTGCTCCAGGGCGGGGCGTGGCACACCAGGATCAGCGGCGCGAGTGCGGCGAACGGCTCCAGGCGCGCGGCCAGCTCCGCTTCGCTGTACTCACCCGGCGTGTTGAAGGGCGTGGGGTTCGAGTAGCCCAGGCCGGCGATCCAGTATTCGCCGGTGAGCCAGGCCTGCTCGTTAAAATTGCGAAAACCGAATTTGGCGCAAAATGCGGCGATTTCATCCGCGGACTCGTGATTGCCGGGCAGCACCCACATTTTGCCGCCGTGCGGCTGCATGAGGCCGGGTGAAGACGCGGCGGACGTACTCGAGGTTGGTGCGGGTGTCGGCGATCAGGTCGTGGTGAGGGGTGGAGGTTTCGAGCACCAGCCAGTCCTGGTAGCCGATGTCGCGAATGGCTCGGGCGACGGCGGGCAGATCGATCTGGCCCTGGCCGAGCAGAGCGGGGTTGTCCTTGATGTGAAATTCGCAGATGCGCTCTTTGCCCAGGGCGCGAATTTCCTCGACAATGGGATAGCCGTTGCGGGTCGAATTGCCGATGTCGTAATAAACCTGGACGGCCGGGGAGCTGACGGCGTCGAGGATTTTGCGGTTGTCGCCGGCGCTCAGGGTATTCTCAAGACCTAGGATCACGCCGGCCTTTTCGGCGCGCGGGCCCAGCTCGCGCAGGACCGCGACCAGGCGGTCGAACTCCTCCTTCACGTTCACATCCACGATATTGGGCTTGCCGAAAAAGGGAACCAGGATCACCCTGGCGCCGAGGGCGCGGGTGACCTCGATCCAGTCGTTGAGAACGATGGCGGCGGCCGGCTCGGTCTTGAGAGGCCTGCGGTACTGGCAGGCGGCGCCGACGATGGCGACGCCGGCGCGCCGGGCGGCGTCGATGTACTCACGCCGGACCTCGGGGCGGCGCAGCTTGAGGGTTTGCTGGTCTGTATTGGAAATGCCGAGCTGGACGCCGTCGAGGCCGATTTGGGCGGCGGTCGAGAAGACGGTCGGCTCAAAATCGCGCATGTTCCAGCAGCACATGCCGACCTTCCACCCGCTGCTGCCGGGCCGGGCGGCAAGGCTCGCCGCGGCCGCCGCGCCCAGCCCGAGAAAATGCCTGCGATACATGCTGCTAAGGTAGCACGGAGACTGGGAACGGGAGAGCTGGCCCGGCGGGGCGTGGCGCTTCCCGGCACTTGTTAAATCTCGAGGGCGGGGTGTTGACCTGACAGAGGTCCTTTGGTCTACTCATAACCTGGGTTAGTCTACGTTCAGGAGGATTTCATGGGCAAGATCGCTCGCGTAGTAGTTCTTGTTGTGACCGGCAGTGTGCTGGGCTTTGCGCACACCACGGACACCATTGCGGTGCAGGCTTTGATGACCACGGGCTCCGAAACGACGGCGCCGAGCGGCGAGCCGGGGTCGGGGGATGCGATCCTTCTCGTGCACGTGATTCGGGACGACTCGGGAACGATCACGTCAGGCGTAATGGATTTCGACGTCAACATCAACATCGCCAGCGCGACCAATATCGTGGCGATTCAGGTCGCCTCGGGCGCTGCCGGGCAAGCGGGCGCGGCGGTGATCAACACGGACCTCTCAGCGGCGAATCCGTTCGTGCACAGCGGGGGGACGGCGAACATCCGGAAACAGGTGGCGGTAAGCGACGGGACGCTGCTGACCAAAATGCTTGCCCAGCCCGACCAGTTCTATTTGAACGTATCCACACAGAACAACCCGGCGGGACTGCTGCGGGGCCAACTGGCGAAGACCATCTCGGTGACGCTGCGGACGGCCCTGTCGCCGCTGAACGAAGCGCCGCCGATCACGAACCTGGACGCCGGCGGCGGGGCCAGCATTACCGTGCTGGGCGCGCTCGACAGCTCCGGGAATATTGCGTGGGGCCACGTGAATTTCGACATCAACTACAACTTCGCCGTGGCCCACGACCTGACGGCCATGCACATTCACCACGGCTCGTCTAGCTGCGCCTGCCCGGTAGTGATTCCGACCAATCTCAAGGCCGGCGACATAACCGGCGCGACGGGTGGCAACATCACCAAGTCCGTACTGGTCACCGGCGGCGCGGGGCTGGACGCGTTGAAGGGCCTGTTCGTCAGCCCGGGGGACTACTATTTCAACCTGCACACCACGGATCACCCGGGCGGGGCAATCCGCGGGACGCTGCAGTACACGGGCAGGGTGTTGCTGCGCACGGACCTGTCGCCGAACAACGAAGTGCCGCCCGCCACCGGCTCGGACACCTCGGCGACAGGCGTAGCAACCGTCGCTGCTTATGTAACCCGCAACGGCGCGGGGCAGGTGACGTCCGGGACGGTCAATTTCTCCTCGCTGTTCCAGTTCTCGGGGGCGACGACCATTGTTGGGATGCACATCCACAACGCGCCGGCAGGAACGGCCGGGAGCATCGTGATTCCCAGCGGGGTCAGCGGCACGTCGCCAGTGTCGATCGCGACCGGAGTGGGAGGCATTTTCCGGTCAGTGAACATCGATCCGGGCAACAAAGACGGCGTGGCGGCGCTGAATGCCATGCTGGCGGCGCCGGACCAGTTCTATTTGAACCTGCACACGCCGCTCAATCCGGGCGGGGCGATGCGCGGGCAGTTGGGCGTGGCGCTGACGGGGCCGCCGGCGATCAACCAGGGCGGGATCATCAGCGCGGTGAACGACACGACGCTGGCGCCGGCCTCGCCGGGCGCGCTGATCACGATTTACGGGGCGAACCTCTCGGCGACGAGCACGGACGCGAGCGGGCTGGAAGCGCCGCGGCTGCCCATCACGCTCGACGGAACGGAGGTGGGCATCGACGGCCGGCAGGCGCCGGTCGAGTACGTGAGCCCGACACAGATCAACGTGCAGGTGCCGTTTGAGACCGAGACCGGCAACGTGGAGGTGTTCGTGAA
>DASQHK010000468.1:0-3831 GCA_035632135.1 Bryobacterales bacterium | reverse complement strand
GGCGATTTCGAGGACCTGGTGAAAGCGGGCGTCATCGACCCGGCGAAAGTGACCCGGGCGGCGCTGCAAAACGCCGCTTCAATCGCCGGCCTGATGCTGACCACCGAGGCCATGGTCTCGGAGATCCCGGAGAAGAAGAAGGCTCCGATGCCGGGCGGGGAGCACGGCCCGGACTTCGACTAGTTCCGAACAGCCGTGGATCGGGGCCTGCTGGTCCCGGTCCACGGCTGCCTCTTGCAGCAAACCCTCCCCATCCCGGATCAGAAATAAACCTTCGCCCCGAACTGAAAGATGCGCATGGGCTGCCGCAGGCCGCGGACCTCGCCCACACGGGGGGCATCGGGAACAATGGAGTCCTGGCTGATCCACTGCAGGCCGTTCGGAGCGCCAAACTGCGGTGTATTGAAAGCGTTGATCGCCTCGACGCGGAACTGGAGCCGGCCCGCCTCGCCCAGCTTCGGGATCGCCCAGTTTTTCCCGAGCGACAGGTCGAGGGTATGCACGCCGGGCGAAATCAGCGCGTCGGTAGCAGCGTTGCCGTAATGGCAGAGTTCGGGGTGGGTCGGAAGGTTGCAATCCGTGCGGCGGAAGGCCGACGGATCGAACCACAACTGGCGGGTGGCCGAACTGCCCAACCGTCCATCGGCCACCCGGTCCGGGTAAACGCTGAAGCCGGTGTTCAGATTACCGCCGTACACGCTGAACGGGAAGCCGGTATGCAGCGTGACGATGCCGCTGGTCTGCCAGCCGCCGAGCACGCCGCCGACCAGGCCCTTCGCATTCTTGAACATCGGCAGGTCGTAGACGTAATTGATCACCGCGTTGTGCGTGACGTCGAAGCCGTACCGGCCGCGGTTGGCGCGACGGTTGTTGGGATCCTGGTAAAGGGAGTTCACATCGCCCGCTGGATCGTTGCGGCCATAGCCTTCCCCGAGCGCCTTGCTGTAGGTATAAGCCAAGCCCATGGTCAATCCCTTGCTGTAGCGCTTCTCGGCCTGCACCTGGAGCCCGTTGTAACTGGCGTTGGCGAAGCTGTCCAGGTAGCGGATATTGCCGAGCAGCCGCGCCTGGTCGCCTTCGCCCTGGCTAACGTAAGCCTGGAACGGCCGGCGGCCGTTGATGTCCGTGTTCGAGGAAGGGCTCGGCTGATTGAAGTTGGAGATGGTGTTGTCGATGTGGCGCGTCTGGCTTCCCACATAGCCGACTGTCAGGAAGACCTTGGCTGGCAAGGCGCGCTGGACATCGAAGCTCCATTGCAACACGGAGCTGGCCCTGTTGTCCGGCGAGAAAGCAAGCACGTTGACGCGTGCCGCCGCCGTGCCCTGGCCGGGAAACGGATTGTCCAGCGTGAGGATCTGCGATCCCGGCGTCAGCAGCCGCGTCTGAATGCTGTAGCTCTGGCCGCCGTAGGTCACCGGGACGAGCCTCGACGCCTGATCCACGGCATTCCAGCCGTTGGTTCCCGAGTAGGGCTCCTGGAGGTCCAGGATGGTCATGTTATTCATCTGCTGCACATTGACAAACCAGCCGGAGCCGGCACGCACCACCCATTTGTCCGTAAGACGGTAGGCGATGCCGACCCGTGGCATGAAATAGCGGTTGTCGGAGCCGTAGAAATCAAAATTCTGGCCGGGCGTCGGAACCATCGTGGGATACTTGTTCCCGTTGGTAGCGGTGCTCAACATGGCCAGCCGCAGCGAGCGCCATTTCCGGTTCACGTCGTGGGGCACCTGGAAAAAGTCCCAACGCAGGCCCATGTTGATGGTCAGCTTGCGGGTGGCCTTCCATTCATCCTGGAAGTATGCGCCCCAGCGGTTCTGCCGCGGCGCCGTCCAGGTGAGGCCTTCCGCGCTGGAGCTGGCCGTCGGATAACCCAGCAGCCAGCCGGCCGCCGCATATCCTCCTTCGCAGCAGGACATACTGCCGAGCGGCACGTTGGCGGCGGCGCGATCCAGGCCGTAACGCGAATATTCGAAGCCGGTCTTGAAACTGTGGCTGCCTCGCATGAACGAGTAGTTGTCCGCGAACTGGTAGCTGCCGTTGAGGTCCTCGCGCGCGCCCGCGTCGCCGGGAATAATCCCGCTGATCGACGGGATGCCGGTCTCCAGTGCGCTGAAGGGCCGGTTGCCCGCCGTTGAAACCCGGAACTGGCCGATGCCCAGCGAATCTACGTTGAAGTTGGTGTTGGTGCGTGGAGTCACCTGGTCGCTGTTCACCTTGTTGAAGCCCACCCGCAGCTCGTTCAGCGTGGTGGGGCTGAAGATGTGCAGGTACTGGAAGGCGACGTTGTAGTCCCACAAGTGCTGGGTATAGGTGAAGTTCGGGTACAGGTTGCCGACGTCATACTGGCCGATTTGCGTCGCGAACCTGCCGAAAATGCGGTCTTTCGAGCTGAACAGGTGATCGAGGCGGGCAAAATACTGGTTCTGATTCAGAATGTTGGCAACCGGTCTGATGGTGTTGATGTCCAGGATGTCCACCGGGTTGAACTGCGGCAGCGGCACGTACTTGTTCAGCAAATTCTGCGCGTTCGGGTTGATCCGGCTGGCTGGAACGATGTTGCCCGGAAAGGGATCCCCCGTCACCGGGTCGTAAACCAGGATGGGAGCCCGCACCGGTTTGCCGTTCACGATCGCCGGGCTGAGCAGCGCGGAGAAATCCCCGGTGCGGAAAGGCGCTGGAAAGAATTGCGACCCAGTGGCCTGCTGGACCACTTCCTGAGTCTGCTTGGTGCCTTCCCAGTTGAAACTCCAAAAAGTCTTTTCCTTGCCGTTGTAGTGCGGCAGGATGACCGGACCGGACAGCCAGGCTCCGTACTGGTTGCGGCGGAGCCGGTTCTTGGGCAACAGCGCGGTGCCCGGCGGCAACTGGAAGTTCAAGAAGTAATCCCGGGCGTCGGCGGCGTCGTTGCGCAGAAACTCGTAAACGGACCCGTGAAAGGCGTTGCTCCCGGACTTCAGCGCGACCTGTACGATAGCGCCGTTGTTCATGCCGTATTCGGCCGAGTAGGAGCCGGTTTGGACCTTCACTTCCTCGATGGCGTCGATCGAGGGCGTCAGATAAACCGTATTCACCAGCGGCTCGCTGGCGATCACGCCGTCCAGGGTGACGCGCTGGTTGGCGTCGCGCTGGCCGTTGGCGCTGACCTGCATGGCGCCGGGGTAAAAGCCGACTGCCCCGCCTTGGGACCCGGAGGTGGACTGCGCGTTCAAGCCCATGCGGGTTCCGAACTGCACGCCCGGCGTCAGCACCACCAGGCTGGCAAAGTTGCGGTTGAGGATCGGCAGCTCTACGACGCGCGTATGGTCGATGGTTCCCCCCAGGGCGGCGTCGTCGGTTTTCAGCTCGACCCCTGTCGCGACTACCTCCACCTGCTCAGAGACGGCGCCAACCTCCAGCTCAAAATTCACGCGAGCCTTCTGTTGCAGCTCTACCCGGATGCCCGTCTTGGTCTGCGTCTTGAACCCCGGGGCCTCTACCGTCACGTTGTAGTCCCCGATTTCAATCAGCGGGAAAGAGTAGTTTCCGGAGCTGTCAGTGGCGGCTTGTCGTTTTTCACCAGTTTCCAGCCGCAACAGCGTGACGCTGGCATTCGGCACAACCGCGCCGCTGGCGTCGGTGGCCGTGCCGAGAACCTCCGTGGAAGTAGTCTGCGCGGCGCCGACCGCAGCGAAGAGCACCAAGAGCAGTGTACAAAACGAGAGTCGTTTTTCAGGCATGAGCCTGTACCCCCTGTTCGCAAAAAGAAGCCGCTGGGACCTATTCTATCCCCGCGGAGCGGGATGTCAATCGGCCCCGGAGGAGTTTTTTCGACGCTCCTGCTCGCCGCGG
>DASQHK010000467.1:0-6387 GCA_035632135.1 Bryobacterales bacterium | reverse complement strand
CTCGACTGGTGTATCGAGCGCGGCAAGGTCTGGGATTTTCTCTCGCACCCCTCGGCGCTGGGCGTCGCGGACCCGAACTTCGAGATCATCGACCTCATCATCGACACCGTGAAACGGGCCGGGCCGCGCGCCCGGCTGGTCCGGCTCGACACCATCGCGCAAGCTTACGGCGCCGCCGGATGAAATCATCATAAGGACAACCCACAAGCAAAATGAAACATTTTCTCGGAATCCTGTTTGCCGCGTTTGCGGCGGCCTCTCTTTACGCGCAAGGCTACTCGGTGAAGGAAGCGGACAAGCACTTCCTGTTGGCCGATGGCTTTCACGCCACCGTTTACGCGGGGGAGCCGGAGATCCGGCAGCCGATCCTGGTCAAGTTCGATGACCGGGGGCGGCTGTGGACCATCCAATACCTCCAATATCCAAACCCGGCCGGACTCAAGCGCGTCAGCGTGGACCGCTACTCCCGCACCATCTACGACCGCGTGCCGGAGCCGCCGCCGCGCGGGCCCAAGGGCGCGGACCGCATCACCATCATGGAAGACACGGACGGCGACGGCCACGCCGACAAATTCAAGGACTTCGTCAGCGACCTCAACCTTTGCACCGGCCTGGCCTTCGGCTACGGCGGCGTCTTCGTCCTGCAGTCACCCTACTTGCTCTTCTATCCCGACCGCAACCGCGATGATGTTCCCGACGGCGACCCGGAGGTGCTCCTGAGCGGCTTCGGCATGGAGGACGCCCAGTCGATGGCGAACCACCTCACCTGGGGTCCCGACGGCTGGCTTTACGGGTTGAACGGCAGCACTACAACGGCCAAGGTTCGAGGCCTCGAGTTTCAACAGGGCGTGTGGCGCTATCATCCCGTCACCCACGAAGTGGAGCTGTTCGCCGAAGGGGGAGGCAACATCTACGGGCTGACGTTCGACGCCGACGGCAATCTGTTCTACAGCTCCAACGGCAGCGCCTTGTTCTGGCACGCCGTGCAGGGCGGCTATTACGAGAAAAACTTCGGCAAGCACGGCCCGCTCCACAACCCTTATACCTACGGCTACTTCCCTCACGTGAAAAACAACGGCGTCAACGGCGGCCACATCGTGCTGGGCGGGACGATTTATTCCGGCGAAAGTTTTCCCACGCTGTTTCGTGGCACGTTCATCGGCGGCAATTTTCTCAGCCACAACGTTTCCTGGTGGCGCGTCCAGCCGCTGGGTTCCACCGTGCAAGCCGTGCTCGGCGGCCAATTGTTCGATATGAACGATACCTGGTCGGACCCGACCGATCTGGCGCAAGGCCCCGACGGCGCAATCTATGTTTCCGACCTCTACGAAATCCGCAAGACGCATCCCGATCCCGACGCTCAGTGGGACCGCTCCAACGGCCGCATCTACAAGCTTTTTGCGGAAGGGACCAAGCCCATCCCGAAGTTTGACCTGGAGAAGCTTTCGAGCGGCGAGCTGGTGAAGCTGCTGAGCAACCGAGACGGCTGGTTCGCCGACCAGGCGCGCTTGCTGCTGGCCTCCCGCCGGGACGCATCCGTCTACCCCGAGCTGCGCCGCATGGCGCTCGACCCGCAGAACGGCCGGCAGTCGCTGCAAGGCCTGTGGGCGCTCTATGTATCCGGCGGCTTTGACGACGCGCTGGGGAGCCAGTTGCTCAAGCATCCTTACGAGTACGTGCGCTCCTGGACCGTGCGCCTGCTCGGCGATGCGAAAAAAGTGAGCCCGGAGATTTCCCGGCAGCTTCACGCTCTCGCTCGCACCGAGCCGAGCGTGGTGGTGCGCAGCCAGCTCGCTTCCACAGCCAAGCGGCTGCCGCCCGCCGATAGTGTGCCTATCATCACTGCCTTGCTCGACCAGAACAAAGACGCCGACGACCCGCGGATCCCCCTGCTGATCTGGTGGGCGCTCGAGGACAAGGCTTTTTCGTCCGAGCGCGAAATTCTCGCTTACTTCGCCAGGCCCGCCGTTTGGAACGCTGCGCTGACTCGGGACGACGCGCAGCGCCTTATCCGCCGCTACGCGGCGGAAGGCTCCGTGCAGGGCTATGAGGCCTCCGACAAGCTGCTCCGGCCCGTTCCATCGGCTGAGACCAACGCTGCGCTGGAAGCATTGAACCGGGGCCTCAGCGAACGCGCCGGCGTCCCCAAGCCGAAGGACACGGCGCTCTTCGTGGACGTGGCCAGGATTCAACGTCCGGCGTCAGAAGCCGCGCGACGCGAGTATGCCCCGGTCAGCGGCGCACTGCGCGCGTATGTGGCCGCACGCTGGCGGGAGTCGGAGTCCGATCCCCTGCGCGCTCGCGTGGCCTTGCGCGCCGGCGTCCCGGGCGTGGAGGAACACCTGCTCACTTTGGCTGCGGCCTCGGCGCGCTCGGAGGAACAACGCCGGGCAGCCCTCGACGTGCTGGAAGAGCTGGGCACTAAGACGATGGTTCCCAAGCTGCTGCCGCTGCTCGAGGCGAACCAGCCGGAGCGGATTCGTCTCTCCTCGCTGCGAGTGCTGGAGCGCTTCGACGATCCGTCGATCGCGACGAAAGTGCTGGCGCTTTACGAAGGCATGCCGTCCGACCTTAAGAGCGCCTCGCGCGATCTGTTATTCGCCCGAGCTGCTTCGGCCGCGGCGTTCCTCGACCATGTTGAAGCCGGCCCTGCTTCCGCCAAGGATGTGCCGGTCGCGCAGATCCGCCTCATCGCCGCGCTATCGTCGAAAGACCTCGACGCGCGTGTCCGCAAGATCTGGGGCAATGTGGGGCGGGGCACCCCGGAAGAAAAGCTGGCGACGATTCGGCGCTACACCAACGACCTGCGGGCGGGCACCGCGGACCAGATCCGGCTGCCGCCCGGCGATGTCAAGGCAGGATTCCGTGTCTTCACCCAGCTCTGCGCCCGCTGCCATAAGCTGTTCGGCTTCGGCGGCGACCTCGGCATGGACCTGACCAACTCCAACCGCCGCGACACCACCTACCTGCTGACGCAAATCGTCGACCCCAGCGTCTACATCCGCAAGGAATACATGAGCTACGATGTGCGCACCCAAAGCGGCCGCGTGCTTTCCGGGCTGATGGCCGAGGAGGACGCCGCCAGCATTACTCTTATGGACGCCGACTATCGCAAGACGCGCATCCCGCGCTCCGACATCGCTAAGCTCGAGGAGTCGGAGGTTTCCATCATGCCGGAAGGGCTGCTCGACAAGCTGACGCCGCAGCAGCGCCGGGATCTGTTCGCGTATCTGCAAAGCCCGGCAAAGCCGTAGCGGACGGAAACCCGGTGCCACGCATGCGTACACACAGGCACAGATCACAACGCAAGAGGGCCTTATCGGTGTTCCTCTGCTGGCCTCTGTGGTTTGCAAGCTTTGCTCTTGCTCAGCGGCCTTACGATCTGCTCCTGCAGCACGGTCGCGTAATCGACCCCGCGACCAATACCGACCGGGTCATGGATATCGCCATCGCCGGCAACAAAATCGCCCGTGTCGCCTCCGGCATCCCTGCCGCCGAGGCAAAAAAAGTCGTGGACGCCACTGGCCTTTACATCACTCCGGGCCTGATCGACCTTCACATGCACGTTTACACGCACGCCCGCCAGAGCACGCTGTTCCCGGACGATGTCGCCCTGATTGCCGGCACCACCACCGTTTGTGACGCCGGCACCTCCGGCTGGCGCACCTTCGAGGACTTCAAAGCCAGCATCATCGACAAATCTGCCACCCGCGTCCTGGCGTTTCTCAACATCGTCGGCCAAGGCATGAGGGACGGCGCTGCCGGCGAAAGCAACGAGCAGGACATGGACCCGGTCGCCACCGCCGCCAAGATTAAGCAGTATCCGAGCCTGATCGTCGGCGTGAAGACGGCCCACTACCGCCACAAGGGCTTCACCGCCTTGAAGCGCGCCGTTGAGGCCGGCCGCCTCTCCGGTACCCCCGTCCTCAGCGACAGCAGCATTCAAAGCATCGATGGCCGCACGACGGAAGAAAAGCTTCTCGACGTTATGCGCCCCGGCGACATCCACACGCATATGTATAACGACGAGCAACTGGAGCTGGTGGACCGCTTCAGCGGCAAGCTGACGCCGGCTGCGCTCGCGGCGCGCAAGCGTGGCTTGCTGTTCGATCTGGGCCACGGCGGCGGAAGCTTCCTGTGGCCTGTTGCCGCCCGCGCCATGCAGCAAGGCTTTCTCCCCGACACAATCGGTACCGACCTCCACCCCGGCAGCATCATGCTCTCCCGCGTCAGTGTCCCCAACTGCATCTCCAAGCTCATGACGCTGGGTATGCCGCTCGAGGACGGCATCCGCCGGGCTACGGTAAACCCCGCCAAGGCCATCCATCGCTATCCCGATCTGGGCACAATCGAGGAAGGCCGCACCGCCGATATCGCGGTATTCGAACTCCAGACCGGGGTCTTCGCCTTCATAGATTCCAGCCACAAGAAACGGTTGGGAGCGAGAAACCTCGAATGTGTTTTGACAATCCGCGACGGGAAAGTGGTTTACGACCGCGACGGCCGGTCCTTCCCCTTGTGGACGAGCGCCGGCGACTACAACGTAATCCGCTAGTCGTCGGCTGTTCCCGGCATCAACGGCTCATTACTTCGTGGCGGCAACTTCCGTGACAGCGCTGTAGAGAAACTCGACCAACTGGCCGAGGCCCTCGACGGAGATGCGCTCGTCGTTCCCATGGGCGCCGGAGGCGCCAAAGGTCCCGATGCCATAGGCTTGCACGCCTTTCGCCCGTAGCTGTGCCGAATCGGTGGTTCCGGCGGTCATGGTGGGAAGGGTAATGGCTTCCGGGAAAAGGCGCTTCTGCACGCGCTCCAGGGCTAGAAACATCTCCGTATTGAGGCCCGAGGGGGGCGCCGCCGGCCTGCGGCCCCAGCGGGGAACCAGTTCCACGGCGGGGTCGTCAATCACGTCACGCATTTGTTGCATGAGCGCTGGGATGTTCTCGTCCGGCAGCGGCCGCACCATGAGCGTGGCTTCGGCGGTGGCCGGGATCACGTTATCGCGAAAACCGCCTTGGAGGATGGTGGGAGTGATGGTGACCCGCAACAGAGCGTCCAGGCCCGGATTCCTGGCCCGTAGTTTCTCCGCCACGGCAGGATCTTCCAGATGCGTATAGATGTACGCTTCCTCGGGCGGGCTGACGGCGGCCAGCCGGGAGAAGTAAGCGCGCGTAACCTCGTTCAGGCGCATCGGCTGGCGCCAGGCGGCCAGCTTGGTCAGAGCGGCGGAGATCCGCAGCAGTGGATTGTCCGCCCGCGGAACCGAACCGTGGGCGCTTACTCCGCGCGCCACAAGCTTCATATTGCGGGAGAGTTTCTCGGTCGCCGTGACCACAACCTGCTTGACCGTGCCGCCCTCTCTCGCCATGTGGCCGCCCTCGGCCAGTGAGAACTCGGCGGCGATCTCGTCCCAGTGCCGCTCCACCATGAAATCGATGCCGAACTCCGTGCTGCTCTCCTCACCCGCCTCGGCCAGGAAGATCACATCGCGATCGAGCGGGACCTTCAGCCGATGCAGCAGCAGCACCACCTCCAGGCACGCGGCCCCCATTTTCTTGTCGTCGGTCGCGCCCCGTCCGTAGACGAAGCCGTCGCGGACCACGCCGCCGAACGGATCGACGGTCCACTTCTCCTTCTCTACGCCGACCACATCGCTGTGCCCCATGATCAGCACGGGCTTCTTCTTGCCGCTGCCTTTGAGGCGAGCCACCAGGTTTCCCCGGCCGGGAGCCGATTCGAAGATCTCGGCCGGTATTCCCTCGCGGGCCAGGATCGACTTCAGATATTGCGCGCCACGGGTCTCATTGCCGGGCGGGTTGATGGTGTCGATGCGGACGTAGTCGGCCAGAAGGCGGACCGCTTCATCGCGGGCCGCTCGGAAGTCGGGTGTGGCAGCGGCGTCAATGTGCCGCTGGCCCAGAGCCACCGCCAGCAGCAGTACAAGCGCGTTCCGGCTCATGTCCCCTCCTCGGTGCGGGGAATCAAGACCACCCCTTGCCCGGTATCAGTCAAGCAAGTTCCTCCAACCGAGCCGGGTGGGTGTATAATCCGGCCCATCCGCCAAGGCGGAGATTTTGGTCGGAAGGAGGTGTTATGGCATCGTTTGATCGGGCGCTCACCAGGCGGCATGCCATTCTCCGGACAACTCGGAGACAGTTCCTTGGCGGCACCCTGGCGGCGACAGCCACCGGAGCCATGGCGGCATCCTCGGCACAGTATCAAATTGGAATAAGCCCGCAAGTGGCCGGCACGGCATGGTCCAAGGATATCTGGCTCGCTTTTCGAGAGATTCACGAAGTTGGCTACCGTTACGTAGAAGCCTTCATCGGTTCCTTCCTCGAATATTATAACGGGGACAAGCCGGAACAGCTGCAGAAGAGAATGGAC
>DASQHK010000466.1:0-7052 GCA_035632135.1 Bryobacterales bacterium | reverse complement strand
TTTTTCGAGATTGACTTCGTATTCGGGAATGCAGCAGCGGATGGAGGTGACATAAGCCGTGTACAGCGCGGTGAATCCTGCATCGCGGCCGAAGATGCGGAAAATGCCGATGCGCTCGTGCGAGCCGATGGTGGTGCGCTGCCGGGTGATGGCGGCCACGGCGCGGGTCACGGCCGTCGAGAAGCCGATGCAGTACTCGGTGTTGCGGACGTCGTTGTCCATCGTCTTGGGCACGGCCACCACCGGCACGCCGAGCTGCTGGAGCGTCTTGGCGTAGCCGAGCGTATCGTCGCCGCCGATGGCGATCAGCGAGTCGATCTGGAGCGCCGCGATGTTCTCCAGCACCACCGGGGTCATATCGACCACGCCGGGCTTCCCTTCCTTGAGGCACTTGGCGCGCTCGATCAGGTGCAGGGGCAGCTTGTCGACCTTCATTTGCGCCGGGTTGGTGCGCGAGCTGTGCAGGAAGGTGCCGCCGGTGCGGTCGATGGTGCGCGTGTTGGCGCGGTTGAGCGGCAGCACGTACCGCTCCCGTCCTTCGCCCGAGGGGTCGAGATGGGTGAGGCCTTCCCAGCCGCGCCGGATGCCGATCACCTCGAAGCCCAGCTCCCCGCCGCGGTAAACCGCCGATTTGATCACCGAGTTCAAGCCCGGCACGTCGCCGCCGCCGGTGAGAATGCCGATTCGCTTCAGCGCCATAGCCTACTCTCAGTATTTAGCCGACGAACACTTCGGACTGCTTGTTGACTTCCCACAACAGGTGGTTGATGTAAAGCCGCAGAAGCGGCTCCGGGTAGCGCCCGTGGAACTCCTCCAGGACGCGCTGCTGCCAGCCCTCGGTCAGATACTTTTCCGTCGAGACGTCCTTCTGGAAAAAGCCGTTGCCGTCGTGGGGGATTTTCAGGAAATCGACCACCTCGACGACGAAGCGGATGTTGGAGACTAGAATCGCCTGCGCCAGGTCGCGGGCCAGTTCCTCGTCCTTCTGCTCCAGCCGCTCCCGGAAGCGCGGCGTCGCCCGGTGCAGGTGCTCGGCGTTGAGCTTCTTGAGGTGCGCGCGGACCTTGAAAGCGTCGTAGAGCTTGTAGGCCTTGAGAGTACCTAGAGAAATGCTGCGCACCAGATCATCGAGCGCCGGCTGGCCGAGCGACTGGAAGACGGAGGAAAGCTCCACACTCGGAGGATATCACACCGCCGGCGGCCTTCTGCCGTGGCGACGGCGACCGTAATCCGTCCGTAAGGCCCGGCGCTTCGTGCTCGTACCGGGGAGGTGCTGCCGCTTCCTTTGGTCACCGCTCCGATCGGTCGGTCCCGAGCCGCGAGCGAAAGGGAGCGGTAGCTGACGATGCTCCTTACGCACGGATCACGGACGGCGACGGGACCGGGATCAAAAGGATTAGAATGATCGAATCGCACTTCATGGCGGCATTGTAACGCCGCGGAAGGATGGCTATGTCGTTTCACAAGCAAGAGGCGCTCGATTACCACGCGCTGCCGCAGCCGGGGAAAATCTCGATCAGCCCGACCAAACCGTGCCGCACGCAGCTCGACCTGAGCCTGGCTTACACGCCGGGCGTGGCCGAGCCGTGCCTGGAGATCGCGCGCGACCCGCAGCTCGGCTGGAAATACACGTCCCGCTCCAACCTGGTGGCGGTGGTCACCAACGGCAGTGCGGTGCTCGGTCTGGGCAACATCGGGCCGCTCGCCGGCAAGCCGGTGATGGAAGGCAAGGCGGTCTTGTTCAAGCGCTTCGCCGACATCGATGTGTTCGACCTCGAAGTGAACAGCGCCAGCGCCGACGACATCATCAAAGTGGTGCAACTGCTCGAGCTTTCCTTCGGCGGCATCAATCTCGAAGACATTAAAGCCCCGGAATGTTTTTACATCGAAGAGACGCTGCGGCGGACCATTCACATTCCGGTGTTTCACGACGACCAGCACGGCACGGCCATCATCAGCGGGGCGGCGCTGGTGAACGCGGTGAAAATTGCGGGCAAGCGCCTCGACCAGGTGAAGGTGGTATTCAACGGGGCGGGAGCGGCCGGTATCTCCTGCGCCGACCTCTACGTGCGGCTCGGCGTGCGGGCGGAAAACATCCTCATGTGCGACTCGGTGGGGGTGATTTATAAAGGGCGAACGAAGGGCATGAACCCTTACAAGGAACGCTTCGCCGCCGAAACCGCGCTGCGCACGCTGGCCGAAGCGCTGAAAGGAGCGGATGTTTTCGTCGGCGTCTCGACGGCGAACTGCGTGACGAAAGAGATGCTGCGGTCGATGGCCGCGAAACCGGTAGTGTTCGCCATGGCCAACCCCGATCCGGAGATCAGCTACGAAGATGCGCTTGCCGCGCGCGACGACGTGATCATGGCCACGGGCCGGTCCGATTATCCGAACCAGGTGAACAACGTGCTGGGCTTCCCGTTCATCTTTCGCGGCGCGCTCGACGTGCAGGCGACCTCCATCAACGACCAGATGAAGCTCGCCGCCGCCTACGCGCTGGCGGAACTGGCGCGGCAGGACACGCCCGATTCGGTGCGCCGCATCTATCCCAAGGAGCGCCTCGAGTTCGGCCCCGGCTATTTTCTGCCCAAGCCCTTCGATCCGCGCGTGCTCGAGACGGTGCCGTCGGCGGTGGCGCGGGCGGCGATGGAATCGGGCGTGGCGCAGAAGAAGATCGACCTCGAGGAATACCGCGAAGCCCTGGCGCGCCGGCTGGGCAAGGCGCAGGAAGTGTTTCGGGTGATGATCCAGAAGGCGCGGCAGGCGCCCAAGCGGATCGTGTTCCCGGAGGGCGAGGAGGAAAAGATTTTGCGCGCGGCGCAAATGCTGAGCGACGAGAAAATCGCGCAGCCGATCCTGCTGGGCGATGCGGCGCGCATCGCGGCGCGGGCGCGCGAGCTGGGCTTGGGGGACCACCTCTGGCAGACCATCGAGCCGGCGCAGTTTCCCGGCTTCGACGCCTACGCCGACGACCTTTTCCGCCTGCGCCAGCGCAAGGGCATCACGCCCGATGAGGCGCGCGAGATGCTCCGCAACCCCATCGCTTTCGGCGCCATGATGGTGCGGCGGGGCGACGCCGATGGCATGGTCGCCGGCATCACCCACCACTACCCCGAGACCATCCGGCCGGCGCTGCAAATCGTGAACCTGCGGCCGGGGATCCGCCGCGTCGCCGGCCTCTATGTATTGATGATTAACCGCAAGCTCTATTTCCTGGCCGATACCACGGTCAACATCGAGCCCACCGCCGAGGACCTGGCCGAGATCACGCTGCTCGCCGCCGAGCGCGCCCGCCGCTTCGACGTCGAGCCGCGCGCGGCCCTGCTTTCGTTTTCCAACTTCGGGTCCGCCCGCCACCCGCTCTCCGATAAAGTGCGCCGCGCCGTCGAGATCCTCCACCGCCAGGCGCCGGATCTCATCGTGGACGGCGAGATGCAAGCCGATACGGCGCTCAATCCCGAGCTGATTGAGAAATTCTTCAGCTTCTCGAAGCTGCGGTCAGAGGCCAACATCCTGATTTTCCCCTCCCTCGAAGCCGCCAACACGGCGTACAAGCTGCTGATTCGCCTGGCGGGCGCGGAGGCTATCGGGCCGATCCTGATGGGCCTCGGCCGCCCCGTCGCCGTGCTGCAAAAAGGCTTCGACGTGCAGGATGTGGTGACCATGGCGACCATCGCCGTGCTCGATGCGCAGGAGATCGCCGCTCGCGCCCAAGCGGTAGCTCCGAAATGAGGCGCTTCACAATCACGCCGATATTGGTAGTGCTCGCGGCTGCGGCGGCCCTGGCGCAGGACTCGCCGGTCGTGATCCGCGCCGGAACGCTGCTCGACGGCAAGGGAGGCGTCGCGCACAACGTGAGCCTGATCGTGCGCCGCGGCCGCATCGCCGAGGTCACCCCGAAAGCCCGCCGGCAAGCGGACTACGACCTCAGGCGCTTCACTCTGATGCCCGGCTGGATTGACACCCACGTCCACATCAGTTGGCACTTCGACAAGAACGGCCGCCTGGCTTCAGAGAAAGATGAGTCGCCGCAGCAAGCCATGCTCCACGCCGCCGGCAACGCCTGGGCCACGCTGATGGGCGGCTTCACGACCGTGCAGAGCGTCGGCGCACCCATCGACCGCGACCTGCGCGACGCGATCGAGCAGGGGATCATCCCCGGCCCGCGCCTCCTCACCTCGCTCGGGCAGATCAATGAGGACACCGGCGACCCGGCCGCCATCCGCCTCTTTGTGCGCAAGGCCGTCGCCGGCGGCGCCGATGTCATCAAGCTTTTCGCCACCAAGAGCATCCGCGACGGCGGGGCGCAGTCGATGAGCGACGCGCAGATCGGAGCGGCCTGCGGCGAGGCCAAGGCGCTCGGAAAGCGGTCGCTCGTTCACGCCCACGCTTCGAGCGGAGCGCGGGCGGCGGTGGAGGCCGGCTGCACGGCCATCGAGCACGGCACTTTCCTCGACGACGCGACGCTGGGCCTGCTGGCCGCGCGAGGCGCGTACTTCGACCCCAACTTTCTCGTGATCCACAACTACTTCGAGAACAAGGCGAAGTTTTTAGGTATCGGCAATTACACAGAGGAAGGGTTCGCTTCCATGGAAAAGGCGCTGCCGCTGCTGGCGGACGTGTTTCACCGGGCCATGGCAAAGCACGTGAAGATCGTGCTGGGCACCGATGCCGTGGCCGGCGCCCACGGCCGCAACGCCGAAGAATTCATTTACCGCGTCCGCGACGGCGGGCAGAAGCCGATGGACGCCATCGTCAGCGGAACGTCGCTGGCCGCCGAGTCGCTGGGTCTCGGCGGGAAAATCGGTGCGATTGCCCCGGGGATGGAGGCGGACCTGGTTGCCACCGACGACAACCCGCTTGACGACATCACCGCCGTGCGGCGCGTGGTGTTCGTGATGAAGGGCGGCCAAGTTTACAAGAATAGCGCGGCAAACGAGGGGCGGAGAAAAGCTCCGCCTTCCCCCGTCTCAATGGACTGACTCGCCAACCTATTCGACCGCCAGAGCAACCGACGTCACACCCAGGTGCGGAGGCGGCCAGGTCACCAAATGCCCGCGTATCGTGCGCCGCGGCCTGACGTTGATCGGCTCGCGCGCCAAGGCTGGCTCCGGCTGCGAAGAGCGTCTGCGGCTGCCGCTTTAGACCGTCCGTCCGCGCAGGCCTAAGTGGGGAGCGGCAGCGAGCAAGTGCCGATCGTTAGTCCAGATCTCTGCGAAGCCGGCCTCGCGGGCGGAGACGAGGTGTATGGCAGCCCCGGCGCGGAGGAAAACCGGGGCGGGGAGGTCCAGTATAACGATTTCTGCCTTGCGGAGCAGTTCCTCCGATAGCGGCGAAAGCGCCAAGAGGCCGTCTCGAAGATCCGACTTGAAGAAGCCCGTCAACCGGCGAGCCAGCTCTGCTGTTAGGCGCTTTTCGCGCACATGGCGATGGAAGATGCACGCCATTTCGACCACGCACCAAGCCGACGAATGAAGGCCGGGGTCTCCCTCGACCAGCTTGCGAACCTGGTTCGAGTCGGGTTCTTGCAGATAGAGCTTTGCGATATAAGCTGAATCCAGGTATAGGGCCACTACCGGTTCTTCTCCAGCCATCGGCCGCTATCGGGCACCTTTGGCAACCCGGCAACCCGATCCCAGTGCTTCTTGCCGAACCCCTTGGAGCGTGGTCTCGGGCGAATCGGGCCTAATTCGGCCACCGGGACGCCGCGCTTTAAGATGGTGATCGCACGGCCTTCGGTGGCCTCGCTTACAATGGAACCGGTGTGGAGATGCAACTCCCGGATCGTCGCCTTCTTCATGTGACACATTGTGACACATAAGCGGAAACGGCGTCAAACTCGCGGCAGCCGTCCGCTCAAGACGCTGGAGCGGGTGCTTTCCAAGGCCGGCGTGGGCTCGCGCAGCGAAGCGCGCCGGATCATCCATGCGCGGCGCGTCGAGGTCAACGGGCGCGTGATCGAGAACCCCGACCACTGGATCGACCTGGAGCGGGACCGCCTCCGGCTGGATGGCCGGCCGCTGGCGGCGGAGAAGAAGGTCTACCTGCTGCTTTATAAGCCCGCCGGCTATCTCACCACGCGCGCGGACCCCGCCGGCCGCCCAACCGTTTACGACCTGGTGGGCGATTGCGGCCGCTGGATATTTCCAGTAGGCAGGCTCGATCGCGACACCAGCGGGCTGCTGATCCTGACCAACGACACGCGGCTGGGCGAGCGGCTGACGAACCCGGACTACAAAGTGCCCAAGACGTACCTGGTGAAAACAGCCTCGCGCCTGCAGGAGCCGGAGATCGAGCGCCTGCGCCAGGGCGTGGCCATCGCCGCGGGCGAGCCGCCGACGCTGGCGGCTGAGGTCCGGCGCGTGCGGGATTCCGGGCGGCACACCTGGCTCGAAATCACCATCCGCGAGGGGCGCAACCGGCAGGTGCGGCGCATGATCGAGGCGGTGGGAAGCAAAGTGCTCAAGCTCGTACGCACGCGCATCGGGCGGCTCGAGATCGGTAAGCTGGCCATCGGCCGCTGGCGGGAACTGACGACGCAGGAAGTAGCCCAGCTCCGGGACCAGCGATAAACGCCTCCCCGCAAGTTGTTCAGTATAAGTAACTTAAAAAAAATCCTTGTCACTCTATCGCCGAGTGTGCTAATAGTAGTTTCTTCCAGCCGCAGTTGGCGGGAAGTCTCAGAGCTGATTCTGCTTGGAACTCAAGCTGACAACCTTTTGGAGGTGAGTGTCATGAAGAAGATTCGTCCGCTGTACGACCGCATCGTGGTCCAACGGATCGAAGAGAAGGAAACGGTCCGGGGCGGCATTATTATTCCCGACTCGGCCAAAGAAAAACCGCAGGAAGGAAAAGTGATCGCCGTGGGGAAAGGCAAGCTGCTCGAAGACGGCAAAGTGATGCCCCTGGATGTCCAGGTGGGGCAGCGCATTCTGTTCGGCAAGTACTCCGGCAACGACATCAAGCTGGACGGCGAGGAATATCTGCTGATGCGCGAAGACGAAGTGTTGGGAATTCTGGAGGGCTAAGGAGGCAAACATGGCAAAACAAAT
>DASQHK010000465.1:0-19825 GCA_035632135.1 Bryobacterales bacterium | reverse complement strand
GAAACATTGCCGCGCGGGCGAAGGGTCTAAAACCAGCGATGGCGTGCGCCCGCTGATGCCGCGATGGAACAGGAGATCCGGACACGCCTCGGCCAGAAGCGCTACCGGGAGGCGTTTGAGCTGCTGGTGTCTGAGTATCAGAACAAGGTATTCCGGCTGGCCTATGCCATGCTGGGAAACCGGGCGCTGGCGGAGGAGACGGCGCAGGACGTTTTCGTCCGCATCTGGAAGGCGCTGGGCGGCTATCGCGGCCAGGCGTCGCTTTCCACCTGGATTTATGCCATTGCCCGCAACACGTGCCTGACGGCGCGCCAGCGCAATGCCGCGCGCGAGGCTCTCTCGATGGAGGAGCCGGAGGTCCTCCTGGCGGCGGAAATCAGCCGGGCTCGCGCTCGCGCTCCAGCGGAGACGCTTGATCTGCCGTTTCTGCTGTCGCAACTGCCTGAGAGATACCGGCAGGCGCTGACACTTTTTTACATGGAAGAGAAGTCTTACGAAGAGGTGGCCCGGCTGCTCGATCTGCCGATGGGTACAGTGAAGACCCACCTGCACCGCGCACGCAAGGAGCTGGCCGCGGCCATCGTGGAGAGTAGAATGGCGAAAGGAGCGCGTTGATGCCGTGCCCGCAGGTTGAGGATCTGCTGGTGGATTACGGCGAGCTGGCCGCCGCCGAGCGGGGCGCCGTTGATGCGCACGTGGCGGCGTGCGCCGACTGCCGGGCCTTTCGCGATGCGCTCACCGGACTCGATGACGCCTTGACCGCCGCGTTCGCTTCGGCGGAGGTTCCCGCGGGGTTCGAGGCTTCCGTGCTGCGCCGCGCGCGCCACGCGGCGCCGGCCGGGCGGCCTTCCTGGATTCCCGAAATCCTGGACTTCATCGGCTGGGCCGCCGTGGTCGGTATTGCTCTGTATCTGGTGAATGACGCGAGCCCGCTCTCGCAGATGGACGCTTACACTGCCTGGGCGGCGGGCGGGGTTATCCTTAGCGCCGGTGTCTGGTTCGGGCTGCGCTCTTACGCCGCAATGGACGGGAGTCGCCGGGAATACTGAAGGGCAGCGGTGGCAGCGGACCGGTCGAGTACGTACATCCATACACGCACCTTTGGCCACAAGGACCTTCGCCACTCAGTTCCTCTTGATTCTTGCAGACTGCTCCAGGACGTACTTCTTTGTCTCCGCAATCCTTCTTCGCAGCGCTGCGTCCCCGGTGAAACGATCCAGGTACCGAAGCACAAACAGGGTCGTCCGTGGTTCTCGATCGGCGACGACCTCAACTATGCCTGGAGCAGAGAAGGACAGACGGATGACCGTCAGCGCGCCGTCGATGTCGCCCATCGTTAAATCATCCTTGTCGCCCAAGACCTTGGTGATCGCAACGGCGGCCGAGTCGCCGATCCTGCTGAACAGCTTATCCGCATGCCCGTCGATAGCGCCGGAATTTATGCAGCGTGAGACCACCTCCTCTGCACTGCTCGGCGTCTGGCAACAGACGAAGCCAGGAAACACTAGGCAAGTACATACTGCTGCTAGTAGTCGCATGATTGACCTCGAGACACCAGCCGCCGCTCTTCGCTGTGGTAGAACAACAGGTGGGCCAGGCCGACGCCGATCCGCTTTGGCTGTCCCCGGTCACTCCCGAGCCTGCGCCGCCGTCGCCTGGATCAGCTCCATGTTGAACTGCATGGGCTGGCTATATTCCAAGATTTTCCAGAACGGCCGGGAGCCGAGGCTCCTGGATCGCAGAATGTCGGGTCCCTGAGCGACCCACATGCCGCCTTTGGAGCCAGAGACGATCAGCGTCAACAATTCGCGTACGGTATTGTCGTGGCCATCGAAAGGTCCAGTCAGGTCGTCGAAGTCGCCCCCCAGCGAGTCGCCGGCGAACCCCTTGATGCTGGGGTCGGACTGCGACCGGAGCCACATATGCAAGGCTGCGCTGGTGGAATCAACCGCCTCGCGAGGCACCCTAAAGCTCCTCATCTTGTAGTCTAGCCACGTCCGGCCTGCGATCTCAGCATCGCGTATCAAGATCAGCCGGCCCTGCTCGGAGACGTTGTATGCCCTGACCGGCGCCAAGAGCCGGTTAAGCACGACCCCGACCGTCGTGTTGTTAATTTCAACCTCGACGGATCGCGTGAACAGGTCAGGCCTCACGGACTCGACCCCGAAGCAGACGTGATTCTCCTGGCCGAGCTGCAGTAGCGCTGCACCGATGCTGGCCCGCGCCGTCTTGAACCGTTTTATCGGGCGCGAGAGGAGGCTGGAGCCCCCGCAGTCTGACGCCTGCGCCAATACAGGCCGGGCGGCGAGACAGCAGAGGACCAATGGTAAGCAAGATCTCAGCATGCGAGCCTCCCTCATTTCCCTTCCCACTCGACACCCATGGGAACCGTGAAATCAGACTTTCGGAGCCCTTCGCTCCGCTTTGGCGGTATCTTGGCCGTCGGGACCACGCTCGACTGGCCGACGCCACAGCCGCATGCGACAGGGTCGGGACAGGCTGGATGCTCACCGGGGAGGTCACGTGATGATCGATTCGTCGAATCAGCCCGTTCGGGGCTTGGCAAACTGCTGGAGAACGTATCGCCTTTCCTCGGCGATTCTTCTTTTGAGCGTCGGATCCGCTGTGAAAGAATCCAGATATCGCAAAACGAATAAGGTTGTTCTTGGCTCTCGATCAGAAACGGTCTCGACTATACCTGGGGCAGAAAAGGATAAGTGGATGACCACGAGCACACCGTCCACGTCATCCGCTCGGAACTGTTTTTCTCCATAGAGTTTCGTCACGGCGACGGCAGCGGCGTCGCCCATCCTGCTGAGTTGCTTATCCGTCCAGCCATCGATCGCGCCGGAAACTATGATTTGCTCGATCATCTTCTCTGTTCTGCTGCTTGCATCTTGGCAGTATGCACTGCCCCAGGAGGCGACACAAAGGATCCACAGGAGAAATCTCATAGCTCACCTCGTGGCGGAGACGTCGTATCCGTATTTGATTGTACCGTGCGGGAGGCGGCTGACCCGGCAGGGTTACGCGGCAATGGAGGGGGCCGACGCAAATAGAAGAAACCCACCGTACCAGAGACGTGGGCCTTCGATGCGACGTGACGCCGCAGCGGCGCTACTTATACAGGGACGGCTTCCAGCGCTTCCGCCTTGCAGACGAAGTTGCCGGTCTTCTTGTCGAAATCGACGGTCACTTTTTGGCCATCGCGGATGATGCCCGTCAGCAGCGCTTTGCTGATCGCCGTGACTACTTCCTTCTGGATGGCCCGCTTGAGGGGCCGCGCGCCGTAGGCCGGCTCGTAGCCGATGCGCGCCAGGTGCTCGCGGGCTGCTTGGCTCAGGTCGAGCGCGATGTGGCGCTCGCGCAGGCGCTTGCGCAGGCCTTCGAGCTGGATCTCGATGATCTGCGTGAGGTGCTCCTCGGTCAGGCTGTGGAACACCACGATGTCGTCGAGGCGGTTGAGGAACTCCGGGCGAAAATGATGCCGCAGCTCCTCGAGCACGGCCGATTTCATGCGCTCGTAGCCGGCGCTCGCGGGCCCGGAAGGCGCCCCGCCCTGATAGTCAAGAATTCGCTGGCTGCCGATGTTGGAGGTCATCACCAGAATAGTGTTCTTGAAATCGACCGTGCGGCCCTGGCCGTCGGTGAGGCGGCCATCGTCGAGGATCTGGAGCATGACGTTGAACACGTCGTGGTGTGCCTTTTCGATTTCATCGAAGAGCACCACCGAATAAGGCCGGCGGCGGACCGCTTCGGTGAGCTGGCCGCCCTCCTCGAAGCCCACGTATCCCGGCGGCGCGCCGATCAGCCGCGAGACGGTGTGCTTTTCCTGGTACTCCGACATGTCGATGCGGACCATGTTGCGCTCGTCGTCGAACAGGAACTGGGCGAGCGCGCGGGCCAGTTCGGTCTTGCCGACGCCGGTGGGACCGAGGAAGAGGAAGGAGCCGATGGGGCGGTCCGGGTCGCTGACGCCGGAGCGCGCGCGCAGGATCGCCTCGGAGACGGCGGTGACCGCTTCGTCCTGGCCGATGACGCGCTTGTGCAATTCGTCTTCGAGGTGGAGCAGCTTCTGCGTCTCGCCTTCGAGCAGGCGGGAGACCGGGACGCCGGTCCAGCGGCTTACCACCGCGGCGATGTTCTCTTCATCCACCTCTTCGCGGATCAAGGGCGTGGCGCCCTGCTTGCGAGCGAGGGTTCCCTCTTCTTTCTTCAGCTTCTGCTCCAGCTCGGGGAGCTTGCCGTAGCGCAGCTCGGCTACGCGATTCAGGTCATAGTTGCGCTCGGCCTTTTCGATCTCGTACTTGACCTGGTCGATTTCCTCGCGCAGGCGCTGGAGCTTGACGACGGCCTGCTTCTCGGCCTGCCACTGCGCTTTGAGGGAGTCGGCGTGGGCCTTCAGCCCGGCCAGCTCCTTCTCGAGCTTCTTCAGCCGCTCTTTCGAAGCATCGTCCTTCTCTTTTCGCAGGGCCTGGCGCTCGATCTCGAGCTGCATGACGCGGCGCAGGGCTTCGTCCAGTTCGGCGGGCATGGAGTCGATTTCGGTGCGCAGCTTGGCGGCGGCCTCGTCCACCAAGTCGATGGCTTTGTCGGGGAGGAAGCGGTCGGAGATGTAGCGCTTAGAGAGGACGGCCGCCGCCACCAGCGCGGCGTCCTTGATGCGCACGCCGTGATGGATCTCGTAGCGCTCGCGCAGGCCGCGGAGAATGGAGATGGTGTCTTCGACGGTCGGCTCATCGACCAGCAGGGTCTGGAAGCGGCGCTCGAGGGCAGCGTCCTTTTCGATGTGCTTGCGATACTCGTCGAGCGTGGTAGCACCGATGCAGTGCAGCTCGCCGCCGGCGAGCATGGGCTTGAGGAGGTTGCCGGCGTCCATGGCGCCCTCGGCCTTGCCCGCGCCGACCACGGTGTGCAGCTCGTCGATGAAGAGAACGATCCTGCCTTCCGACGCCTGCACTTCTTTCAGCACGGCTTTCAGCCGCTCTTCAAACTCGCCGCGGTATTTTGCGCCAGCGATCAGCGCGCCCATGTCGAGCGAGACGATGCGCTTGTTCTTGAGGCCCTCGGGCACGTCGCCGCGATGGATGCGCTGGGCGAGGCCCTCGACGATGGCGGTTTTGCCGACGCCGGGATCGCCGATCAGCACCGGGTTGTTTTTGGTGCGGCGGGAAAGAATCTGGATGACGCGGCGAATCTCGTCGTCGCGGCCGATGACCGGGTCGAGCTTGCCGGCGGCGGCGAGTTGCGTCAGGTCGCGGCCGTAGCGCTCCAGAGCCTCGTAGGTCGCTTCGGGATTGGGCGAGGTGACGCGCTGCCGGCCGCGGACTTCCTGCAAGACGTGCAGCAGCTTTTCGCGCGTCAGGCCGAAGGAGCGCAGCAGGTTGCCGGCCGCGCCCGCCTCGCCGCACATCACCAGCAGCAGGTGCTCGACGGAGACATACTCATCCTTCAGCTTCTTGGCTTCGTCTTCGGCGTCGGCGAGCAGGCGGTTCAGGCGGGAGGTTACGTAAGTCTGGCCGGTGGCGGTTGCCCCGGTTACTTTGGGCCGGCGGTCCAACTCCTCTGCGAGGCGGGCCTGCAGCGTTTCGACGGGCGCTTCGGCCTTGTTGAGGATCGAGAGGGCGAGGCCGCGCTCCTGCTCGATGAGCGCCAGCAACAGGTGCTCCACATCCACCTGCTGGTGGCCGAGGCGCACCGCCTGGCCCTGCGCGGCATTCAGCGCTTCCGATACCTTCTCGGTGAACTTGTTCGGATCCATAAAGCTGTCCTCGCGGAATTACGTCCGGCGGATCTCAAAAAAAACAACTAAGGCCTCTCCATTTGCCTGCTTCGCTTTCAGCGCCGTCGTCTTACATGGCGAAAAACGCGCCGATGCTTGCCATCAGCCCTATGACCCACAGGGCAAACATGAGCGGCTTCAGCAGGCCGTAGAAGAACGCATGGTCTCGCGCCGTTGTCATGTCCCCTCCTTCCGCCGGGGGGAAGCAGGGCGGCGATCGCAACCATCGCAACCAGGGGGCCCGTTCCGGGGCCCCCTCGCAGGCCAGCACTTACGCAGCCTTCACTTCGATCTGCCGCGTGCGCTGTCTGGCGGTCTCACTCTTCGGCAGGGTCACGCGCAACACGCCGTCCTTGAGTTCCGCCTTGACCTTGTCGGCGGCGACTTCGTAGGGAAGCGGTATGGTCCGCTCGAACGCGCCGTACCGCATCTCCTTCGTGTGGTAGTTGCGGTCCTTCTTCTCCGACTCGTGCTTGGTTTCGCCGCGCAGGGTCAGGCGGTCGCCGGTCAGGTGCAATTGCAGCTCTTCCTTCTTCAGGCCGGGTACCTGAGCCTCGACGACCACGTTGTCGGCTTCCTCAAACACGTTGACGCTGGGTTCGATGAGCGTCGCCTCGCCACCGTCCTCACCGAACGGAAAGCGCGGCCAGTTGAAGAAGTTGCGGAACAACCGATCCGCCTCGCGCTCAAAGCTGGGGAGTTCGGAGTACGGGGTCCGACGAATCAGGCTAAACATTTTCAAACCTCCTTGTTGCGAGTTGGCCTTGTCTTGCCATTCCCGTTTTCAGATGCACCAAGTCGCGCTAGGGTTTCAAATCTCTTATCAGCTAATCTTAGCGTATTACACTAAAGATCAGAAGTAAAGCCCTGGGCCGCGGCGGTTCTCCTGGATTACTGATAATAAAAGACTTAACTTGAAGCCACCCGACGGCTTGGGTCGGCCCCCTCGCGGTGACCATGCCCCTTCTATTTGGAATCAGTCCCTTGGGATCTGTGGCCTCCAGGGGTTGCAGCACTGGGTGGAACGTGCTACATATTCTCTTCTTCCGGAATCTCTTGCCTGGCACGGCCTTTCCCACGCGCCGCGGCCGGACCGGCGCAGCTCATGGACGAAGCGCTCCACCATCTTTTCTCTCAACTCCACTGGACGCTTCTCGGCCTCGCGATTCTAGTCATCCTGGCGGTGTTGGGCAAGGCGGCCGACTGGCTGGTGGGCGAAGCGGTCGCCCTTTCGGAGCGCTCCGGAGTGCCCAAGAGCATCATCGGGGCGACCATCGTTAGCCTGGGAACCACCACGCCCGAGGTGGCTGTGTCGGTGCTGGCAGCCCTCAAAGGGAGCCCAGGCCTGGCTCTGGGCAACGCGGTCGGGTCGGTGATTTGCGACACGGGACTGATCCTGGGACTGATCAGCGTGATGTCGCCGCTCCGGCTGGATCGCAGGATCGTGAATCGCCAGGGATGGGTGCAGCTTGGCGCGGCGGCGGCCCTGGTGGCGGCGAGCTTTCCATGGCGCTCGCCGGAAGGGGTTCTCTCGGTTGGGGGCAGGCTTCCACAAGTGGCGGGCTTCGCGTTCCTGGCGGGGCTGGCCGCTTACTTATGGCAGTCGGCCCGCTGGATCGAACGGGAGCGCGTTTCCGAGGATGCGCTGCTGGAGGAGTTCGAGCAGGATGTGGCCGCTCCGCTGCCGGCCATTGTGGCCAAGCTTCTGGGCGGGCTGGCGCTGGTGGTGCTTTCGGCGCAGGCGCTGATTCCGGCGGTGATCGAGGCCGCCGCGCGGCTGCACGTGCCGGAAAGCATCATCGCCGGGACCGTGGTGGCATTCGGAACGTCGCTGCCCGAGCTGGTGACGGCGATCGCCGCCACGCGCCACGGCCACGGCGAGCTGGCGGTGGGCACCGTAATCGGGGCCGACATCCTCAACGTGCTGTTCGTGGCCGGCGCGGCGGCCGCTGTTACGCCGGCCGGACTCCACGCCGACGGCCATTTCTTCGTGGTCCTTTACCCCATCATGTTGTTCGTGCTGATCGTCTTCCGGCTGGGCGTCATCTTTTCCGGCGATTCGCTGAAGAGGCCATTCGGCATCCTGATGCTGCTTGCCTACTGCTTATATGTGGCGGTGAGCTTCTGGGCCCCGGGCCGCCTCCCGGCGGGGTGAGCGGGCGCCGGAGCCTTCCGACCCCGGTGCTACACTCAAGCCATGTCGCGCATCGCGGTGAGCACTCCGCACGGCAGCTACGACGTGGTGGTGGAGCGCGGCTCGATGGAAAGGGCGTCGGCGCACGTGGCGCCATTGCTCGGCGGCCGCAAGCTGTTTGTGGTGACCACCGAGCCCGTGTGGCGCGCGCAGGGGGAGCGGCTCGAGCGCGGCCTGGCTGGCATCCCGTTCACTCGCCTGGCGATGCCGGACGGCGAAGAGCACAAGCGCTTTGCGACGGTGGAGGCGCTCGGCGACCAGATGCTCGCCGCGGGCGCGGACCGCTCGAGCGTGGTGCTGGCCTTCGGGGGCGGCGTGGTCAATGATGTCGGCGGCTTCCTGGCTGCCATTTACATGCGCGGGGTGGAGGTGGTGCAGGTCCCGACGACCCTGCTGGCGCAAGTGGATGCGGCGATCGGCGGCAAGACCGGCGTGAACCTGGCGGAAGGCAAGAACCTGCTGGGCGCTTTCCACCAGCCGCGGCTGGTGCTGATCGACCCGGCGGCGCTCGACACGCTGCCGGAGCGGGAATACCGCGCCGGGCTTTACGAGGTGATCAAGTGTGGCATCATCGCCAGCCGGCCGCTGTTCGATCTGCTGGCGGCGCGGCGCGACGAGGTGCTAGGCCGGGCGCCGGAAGTGGTGGATGAGCTGATCCGCGAGTCGGCGCGCATCAAGGGGGAAGTGGTATCGGCGGACGAGCGCGAGGGCGACCGGCGGCGCATTCTCAACTTTGGCCACACGCTCGGGCACGCGCTCGAAGCGGAGACCGGCTACCGGCGCCTGCTGCACGGCGAGGCGGTGGCTTTCGGCATGCGCGCCGCCGCCTGGCTGGCGGAGAGCGCGGGCGTGCTTGGCTCGCCAGACTGCGCGGCGATCCAGCAGTTGCTGGAGCGCTACGGGCCGCTTCCGAAGCTGGCGGGAATCGAGGCGCAGAGTCTGCTGGCGCGGCTGGGCAGCGACAAGAAAACGGTCGGCGGCAAGGTGCACTTCGTGCTGCCGGAGGGGATCGGCAGCGCGCGCATTGTTGCAGGCCTCGACCCAGCGCTGGTGCGCGCCGCCGCCGAGCGGGCGCTGGCATGATTCCCGGAACAACTCCGGCCGGCGTGCGTCGCGGCGACGAGGCTGCGGCGGCGCGCTGGGTGCGGGAAATGTTCTCGCGGGTGGCCCCGCGCTACGACCTGCTGAACCACCTGCTGTCGTTTCAATTCGACCGCTACTGGCGCCGCTTCACGGTGGAAAAGGTGCGGGCGGTGGCGGGCCGCGCGGACGCGCGCATTCTCGATCTTTGCTGCGGCACGGGCGATCTGCTGGCGGCGCTGGGGCGCGCGCACCGCGGGCCGGTGTGGGGAGCGGATTTTTGCCGGCCGATGCTGGCCGGGGCCGCCTCCAAGCTGGGGAGCCGGGCGCGGCTGCTCGAAGCCGACGCGCTGGCGCTGCCGTTAGCTCCGGCGAGCTTCGACCTGGTGACCATCGCCTTCGGCCTGCGCAATCTGGCCAACTATCAGAAGGGGATTGCGGAGATGCACCGGCTGCTGCGCCGCGACGGCTGGCTGGCGGTGCTCGAATTTTCGCAGCCCCGCGGGCGCGTGCTGGGCTCGCTCTACGGGGTGTACTTTCGCCACCTGCTGCCGCGCCTGGGCGGGGCGATCTCGGGCGCGAGCAACGCCTATCGCTACCTGCAGGAATCAGTGGAGAGATTTCCAGCTCCGGACGAGCTTGCCGCCGCTATGACCGCAGCCGGCTTCCGCGAGGTCCGCTACTGGCCGCTCACCGGCGGTATCGCCGTGCTCCACGTCGCGGTGAAATGAACTGGCAACGGCTTGTCCAGCGGGTCCTGACGACAGGGATGATTCTGGCCGGGATTTACCTCGCCATAGTATTTATAGGCCGCTCGCGCGAGCCGAAGATGGAGCGGCCGAAGCCGGCGGCTCTGCCGCTGAGCCCGGACTACTACGTTGTTCCACCAAAGTCTTACGTGCGCGGCCTGGCCGATTTGAAAGCTCTGCTCGGCAAGCCGCTGTGGGTGCGAGCGGGCTATCGCTGGACGTGCACGCCGGGGTCAGGGACGCTGGGACCGCTGGAGAAGCTGGTCCCGGTGCGGGCCTTCGCGCGGGGAGGCCGAACCTGGCTGGAGTTCCGCCGCGACGGCCACCCCTGCGCCATCCCGGTCGCCACCGGCGACTACTTTTACCTCGACGAGGTTTTCTTCATCAAAGATCCGCACGAAATCTACAAAGATTGGACCGCGGCGACCTGGGAAAAAATCGAGAGGCATCGCGCCGAGGCGGGCATGACGGAGCACCAGATCAGTTTCGCCCTCGGCGCCGGCGAGCTGGTGCGCGGGCTGAGCGGCCGCGGCGACGCGCACCGCGTGGTGGATTACACGGGGGGCGAAACCCACGCCCGCGTGATTTACGAGTACGGGGTTGCCAAGCAGGTGGAGCCGCTGCCGGCCGGGCCTTGAAGCGGCTATCGCGCTCAGAAGCCGAACTGTTCGGGGTGGCGGGCGATAATCATCGCCGCGATGACTTTGGGCACGTACTCGCGCGTTTCCTCGGGCAGGGCGCGGACGCGGTACAGGTACCAGAAGTTGCGCTGCTTGATCGGGTCGCTCACTCTGCGAACCGCCTGTTTTACCTTGCTGGGGCCCAGGTTGTAGGCAGCGAGCGCGAGCATCACGGAGCTTCCCGCGCCGAAGTCGAGGATCAGCTCCCGGACGTACTTGCAGGCGGCCTGGGTGGCCTTTTTGGCATTGAGCCGCTCATCGACATTTCCGCTGACCCGCAGGCCGTACTGGCGGGCGGTGGCGGGGGTGAACTGCCAGAGGCCCACGGCCCCGGCGGGGCTCGTGCTGGTGGCGCTGAGAGCGCTCTCGACCAGCACCATGTAGGCGAGGTCCGGCGGCAGGTTGCTCTGCTCGAAAATCTGCCGCATGGCATCCATGTTGGGGCGGGCCTGGCCGAGCGCGAGGGTCATATTCAGGCGATTGGGGCCCTGATACTGCTGGATGAAATGGTTCACCTCGTCCAGGAATTCCGGGGGAATGCTGTAAGTCTCAGCGCCGAACTCGGCCATCAGCGAGCGGATTTCGCGCAGCACAGGGTCTTCGTGCTCGCGAACGCCCGCCCGGTAGAACAGATTGCTTTCGAGCGCTTGCGCCTGATCCTCATACTGGCGCAACTGCTCGAGAAGGCGCTCGGTTTCGGCGGGATCCTGGCCGGCCTTTTCGAGCAGCGTCTCAATCTCCTGAATCTGGCCGTCGATATCCCGCTTCTCGCGCTTGAGCGTTTGGATTCTCCACGCGCCGTAGGCGGCCACGGCCAGCAGGGCGAGAATCAGCGCGGCGATCACGCGGCGGAATCTTCGGCTGGTGCGGTCGAGTGCGCGGTGGAGCACCTCGCGCATGATGATGGTGGTTTGGCCTCCGATGCCCGTGCGCCGCGCGCGGCGCGCCCGGGCGACGGCCATAGAAAGCAGCTCTTCCTCTTCCTTGCCCACGAGGCTTTCTCCGCTTTCCCGGTCAGGCGCAGCCGCGGCGGCGGCGAGAATGGCGGGCATTTCGGAAGAGAGGACGGTTCGATTGAGATCGGCTGCCGGCAGGGCGCCCAGCGTGAAGCGAAGCTCGGGACCGTCGGCGCCCAGCCGGATACAGCAAAGATGTTCGAGGGCTGCTTCGTTGACGCGCTCGCCGTTCAGGTAAGTGCCGTTGGTGCTGCCGAGGTCGCAGAGGCGATAACCGCTCGGCAGTTTCTGGATCTCCAGGTGATACGCGGAGACGCGGCCGTCGTCGATCACGACATCGTTATCGGGGCTGCGCCCCACGCGCGTGACCGGACCGCGCAGGAGGCTCCGGGCGCCCGCCAGCGGCTCCGAGACTCGAACCAGCCATGCGTTCGGGTTGGCGTTGTCGCGCATCATGGGACCTTATCTTAGATCTTAGACCCCGGCGGACCGCTCTCAGCTTACAGCTTCCGCAGGCTTCTCGCCAAGTCTTGACAGGCCTGCGGAAGCTCGTTACTGTAAGTAGTCGAGTATTACTGTAGTCGACCTTGGCACACCAGGGATGAGTGTGTCCGCGCCCCACACACCTCGAAAACCAGTGACAGACGTTGGTCAGACATTGCAGGCTCACGAAATCCTCCTGACCGGTGGGAACGGATTCCTCGGCAAAGTGGTTCTGGGGCTGCTGCTGGAGCGCTTTCCCGATCTGAAGCGCCTGCACTTGCTGATGCGGTCGAAGCGGAACCTTACGGCCCGCGACCGCTTTTACCAGGAGACACTGGCGTCGCCGGCGCTGGCGCCGCTAGTGGAGAAGCGCGGGCGGGCGTTTTTCGAGGAAAAAATCAGCGTCGTCGCAGGCGACGTGGCGGAGCCCAATTGCGGCCTGGCGGCGAGCGATCTTGACAGCCTGGCGGGGAAGGCCGGCGTGATCCTGAACTGCGCCGGGCTGGTGGAGTTTTATCCTCCGCTGGAAGAGGCGTTTCGCGCCAACGTGGATGGCGTGGCGCACGTGGTCGAGCTGGCCAAGCGCCTGGGGGCCCGGCTGGCCCACGTTTCCACCTGCTTCGTCTGCGGGGAGGGCGACGGACTGGTGGAGGAAACGCAGCCGATCCCCGGTTTTTACCCGCGCCGCAAAGGGCCGAGCGACGCCAGCTTTGATTGCCACGCGGAGATCCGCTACTGCCGGGAGCGGATGCGGCAGATCCGCGGCTCGCGGGGCGGAGAGCCGGGCGCTGCTGCGGCTCGCTCCAAAGAAATCACCCGCCGGCTCACCGACCTCGGCCGGCAGCGCGCCGAGCATTGGGGTTGGGTGAATACTTATACCTACTCGAAGAGCCTGGGCGAGCAGATCATCGCGGCGGAAAAAGATCTGGCCTGGACCATCATCCGGCCGGCCATCATCGAGGGCGCGCTGCGGTTTCCGTTTCCGGGCTGGATCGAGGGCGGACGCACGAGCGCGCCGCTGGTGCTGATGGCGCTGAGCGGACTGAAGCACTGGCCGGTGAGGCGAGACGCGCCGCTCGAAGTGACGCCCGTGGACCTGGTCGCCTCGGCGATTCTGGTGATAACGGCAGCGCTTGTCAGCGGCCGCCACGAGCCGGTCTATCAATTGGGCACCGCGGACGTGAACCCGATTCTGCTCGAGCCGCTGGTGGAGATGCTGGCCGGGGAAGTGCGGTTTGTTTCGCCGGAGCAGGCCCGGACGCGCCGGGTGCGGCTGCAGAAGCGGCTGAGCCGCGCGCAGACGGTGCTGGCGGGGGTGAAGAAAAAGCTCGACACCACCGGTTTGCCGGGCAAAGGACCGCTCGCGGGGCTTTCCACGGCTCTGCGGGCGCGCGGGCTGCAGGCCTCGCTGCGCGAGCAGACGCTCGAGCAGTACCTTCCCTTCATCCTTCACAATCGCTACATCTTCGAGTCGGAGAATATCCGCGCCGCCTATTCGCTGCTTTCGGAGAGGGACCGCCGGATGCTGCCGTGGGACCCGGAGCGGATCGATTGGGAAGATTACTGGATCAACAACCAGGTGAAGGGCATCGAGAAGTGGATCCAGCCGGAAGCGGTGAAAGAGTGGGCGCTTAAGATTTGAGCGCGCGAGGCCGCGCGTTTAGCGAAAAACCAGTTCGATGGCAACTACCGCCACCCAGCTCGAGCGATATGCGGTCGAAGAACAGACCCTGGAAATGATCCGGGATCTGCTCACGGAGCTGGGCTCCCGGCAGGCGGCCGGGAGCGCCGGGCTTCATTCTTCGTTTGATCGCGATCTGGGGCTGGGGAGCCTGGAGCGCGTGGAGCTGCTGGTGCGCTGCGAGGCGAAATTCGGCGTGCAGTTGCCGGACGAAATCGCCCAGGAGGCGGAGACGCCGGCGGAGTGGGTGCGGGCGATCCTCGACGGCGCCGACGGCGGGGCGCCGGCCGTGCAGACGCGCTATCGCATTGTGCCGCCCGCGCGGCAGGCGCCGCCGGAGCCGGCCTCCGCCACGACGCTGGTAGAGGCGCTCGGCCGCCACACCGAGGTCGAGCCGGACCGCATCCACATCCACCTGCCGGAGGACGAATCCGGACAAGATATTACTTATAGGGAGCTGCTGGAAACGGCCACCGCCGTGGCGGCGGGCCTTGCCGACGCGGGCCTGGAGCGCAATCAAACGGTGGCCATCATGCTGCCGACCTGCGCCGATTTCTTCTTCGCCTTTTTTGGCGTGATCCTCGCGGGCGGCATTCCGGTGCCGATCTACCCGCCGACGCGGCCCGACAAAATCGAGGAATACGTGCGCCGGCAGGTCCGCATTCTGAGCAACGCGGAGGTCCGCTTCCTGATCACCTTCAGCCGCGTGATGGCCATCTCGCAGCTCCTGCGGGTCAACCTGCCGAGCTTGCGCGATGTGACCAGCGTGGAAGCGCTGCGGCAGGCCGGCGCGGGAACTGCGCCGCGAGCGGTTGCTCCCGCCGAGACGGGCTTCATTCAATACACGTCGGGATCGACCGGCGATCCCAAGGGCGTGGTTCTGAGCCACGCCAATATTCTGGCCAACGTCCGCGGCATCGGCCACTCGGTCCAGGTTCGCCCCGACGACATCGTGGTCACCTGGCTGCCGCTCTATCACGACATGGGGCTGATCGGCTCGTGGCTCTTCAGCCTCTACTACGGGACGCCGATCACGGTGCTTTCGCCGCTGGCGTTTCTGAGCCGGCCGGAGCGCTGGCTGTGGGCCATGCACGACGCGCGCGGCTCGCTGTGCCCGGCCCCCAACTTTTCCTACGAGCTTTGCGCCCGCAAGATTCCCGACAGCGCCGTGGAGGGCCTCGACCTGAGTTCCTGGCGCGTGGCGATCAACGCCGGCGAGGCGGTGCTCGCCGGCACGCTGGCGCGCTTTACGGAGCGGTTTGCCAGGTACGGTTTCCGGCCGGAAGCGTGGGTGCCCTGCTATGGCTTGGCCGAGTCGTCGGTGGCCCTGACCTTTCCGCCGATCAATCGCCGGCCAGTGATCGACACGATCGACCGGCGGACGTTTGAGACGGCGGGCCGGGCGCTGCCGGCCGGAGAGCCATCCGGCGAGCCTGGCGCGTGCGGTGAGAGGGATGTGATTCGCTTCGTCGCCAACGGCAGCCCCATGCCGCGGCACGAGATCCGCGTGGTGGATTCCGACGGACGCGACGCGCCCGAGCGTGTGCAGGGACGCCTGCTGTTCCGCGGCCCTTCGCGCACGCCGGGCTACTACCGCAATCCGCAAGCCACGGCGGTGAGCATCGACGCCAGCGGGTGGATGGACTCGGGCGACCTCGCCTATTGGGCGGGCGGAGAGATCTACATCACGGGGCGGCTGAAGGATTGTATTATTAAGGCCGGCCACAACATCATCCCGCAGGAAGCAGAGGCGGCAGCAGCGGAAGTGCCCGGCGTGCGGCGCGGCTGCGTGGCGGCGTTCGGCGTCGCCGATGCCGCCACGGGAACCGAGCGGCTGGTGGTGGTGGCAGAGACGCGGGCCACCCGGCGGGAGGAGCTTGGCCGCATCGAGGCGGACATCATCAAGGCCGTTGACGCCGCCATCGGGATGCCGCCGGACAACGTGCAGCTCGTCTCGCCGCAGAGCATTCCCAAAACCTCGAGCGGCAAGATTCGCCGTTTTGAGGCGCGGTCGCTGTTCTTGAGCGGCGCATTGAAGGCGCGCAAGCCGCCGGCCTGGCTGCAGATCGCGCGGCTGGCCGTGGAGAGCGGCGGCTCGTGGACGCGCCTGGCGCTGCGCGAGGCCGCCGAATGGCTGCGCCGCGCCTATACCTTCACCCTACTACTAAGCACAGCGGCGGCGGCGGGCCTGCTTGCCCGCCTCATCCCCAGCCGCCGCGCCGGCGGCCGCGTGCTGCGCCTGGGCGCGCGGGCGTTTTTGTGGCTGAGCCGGTACGAAATAGAGGTTCACGGCGATGAGCACATCGGGCGCGGGCGGCCCGCGGTGTTCGTGGCGAACCACCCCGGCCGCCTCGATCCTTTCGTGCTGGCGGCCGCCATTCCGGCGCCATTCTTGTTTGCCGACGCCGGGACGCTGAGCGGCCTGCCGCGCCCGATTACGTCGCTGCTGCGGCCGCTGATCGTTCCCGGTGTTCCGGGCGAGACGGCGCCGCCGGGCGGAACGCTGCGGCAGCGGGTCCAGCGAGCGCTCGAGCGCGGCCACGCGGTGCTGGTTTTTCCCGAGGCGCGCATCGGCGAGCTGCCCCACCGCAGCCCGTTCCGCCTGGACGCATTTCACGCCGCAGTGGAAACCGGGAGCCCGGTTTATCCTATCGCCGCGCTGGGCACTTCGCACCTGCTCTCCCGCCATCCGGCGCTGCGCAAAAAGCCGCGCATCGTGATCGGTGAAGCGGTGCTGCCCGAGGCGGGCGGCGGCCGGGAGATCGTGACCCTGCGCGACCAGGTGCGCGAAGCGATCGCCCGAAGCTGGCAGTAGATATTATCCATGCCTGCGATAGACGGCGCCTTGCTGATCCGGCTTCTCCTCTGCTTCCTGGCGGGATCGATTCCCTTCGCCGTGCTGGCGATGCTGGGGACCGGGATCGACATCCGGCGGGTGGGCTCGGGCAATCCGGGCTTCAACAACGTGCTGCGGGTGAGCAAGGGGCGCGCGGTGGTTACGCTCGCCGGCGATCTGGGCAAGGGCCTGCTGGCGGTGTGGCTGTGCCTGCGGCCGGGCGACGCTACTCTTACCGGCTGGCTCTACGGCTTCGCGGCCGTGCTGGGCCACTGCTACTCGCCGTGGCTGAAATTCAACGGCGGCAAAGGCGTCGCCACTTCCGGCGGCGTGATGCTGGTTCTTTATCCGCCGTGGGCGGCGGCGGGGCTGGGGGTGTTCGCCATGGTTCGAATCGCGGGCAGCCGGTTGCATTGGAAAGAGGCCGGCGCCATCGGCTCGCTGGCCGCATGGGCCGGCTTCACGCTGCTCATGCTCATCTTCGTGGGCCGCAACGACGCGCTTCTCGCCGCCGTGATGACGCTGTTCCTCGCCTGGCGCCACCGGAAAAATTTCCAGAACCTGCTCGGCCGGGGCCTGGCTGTGCCATGAGCGCGGCAGCCACGCGGGTCGCTTTCTACGATCTCGACGGCACGCTGATCTCGGGCAACGTGGTCACCCGCTACGCGTACTTTGCGCGCCACCATCCCTCGTCCGCGAAGGCCGCATTTAAGACCGCCAAGCTACTGCTGAGCGTCCCGCTGCTCATCGGCCTCGACCTTTACTCGCGGCGCTTGTTTAACGAGGTTTTCTACCGCGAATATCGGGGCATGGAGAAGGCGTGGCTCGCGGGGCAGTCCGAACAACTGTTTGAGCGCGTGATCCGGCCTTCCATTTACCCTGGCGCGAAAGCTTTGGTGGACGCCGACCGGCAAGCCGGCTTCCGCCTGGTGCTGGTGACCGGCGGCCTCGATTTCGACCTGGGGCCCGTGACCCGCTACTTCGGCTTCCATGATGTCATTTGTAATACCTTAATCTACAACAATGGAGTGGCCACCGGCGAAGTTGCGCCGCCGCTGATCGCGGAGCAGGAAAAACAGGCGGCGCTCGAAAAGCTCTGCCGCGAGTATAATGTGGACGCCGCGCAATCGAAGGCCTACTCCGACAGCTTCTCCGATTTGTCCATGCTGGAGTCGGTCGGTTTGCCGGCGGCGGTGAATCCCGACCGGCGGCTGCGGCGGGCGGCCCGCGAGCGCGGCTGGCCGATCTTAGATTTGAAGAAACGATTTCAAGAAACGGTAGAATAGCCCAATGCGATCCCTGGCAAGCGTTCTGTCCCTCGCCCTCGTGATCGTCCTGGCGGCTGCTGCCCAGCAGAAGCCCGCGCCAAAGATGAAGCTGACCACTTACTACCTTGCTCTGCTGCGGCGAGGACCCGCCTGGACGCCGGCCCAAACGCCGGAGGTCAAGCGGCTCCAGGAGGCGCACATGGCGAACATTCAGAAAATGGCCGACGAGGGAAAGCTGGTGGTGGCCGGCCCATTCGGCGATAACGGCGAGCTGCGCGGCATCTTCATCTTTAAGGTCGGCTCGCTCGCGGAGGCCAAAGCGCTGTGCGCGGAGGATCCAATGGTCAAGGCCGGGCGGCTGACCATTGAAGTGCATCCGTGGCTCACCGACGGCGATCTGACAGTGACTCCGCGCTCGCCGTCCCAATGATCCGCGCGCGAAACTAGAATGCCGGGCGCGAGGGGAGAAACAGGGGAAACCATGGCAACGCAAGCCGCGTGGGCGCCCGAAGCGCTGAGCCTGGACATCGATCCCACGCCCAATGCGGTTGGCCGCAAGGCGCTCGTCTCCGACAAGGGCTGCGTCGTGCACCTCGAAGCCAGCTCCGCCCCGCGCCTGCTCTGGTACGGCGAAGACTTGCTTGACGTAAAAATGCCGGCCGGCACGCGCGTGGTTTACCCCAAGCCCACCATCCGGGGCCTGCGCGACCGCAGCGCCGCCATCCGCTACGCGATCGACCATCCCGAAGGCATGGAGCCGCTGGGGACGCTGCTGCGGCCCGGCATGAGAGTCACCATCGCCATCGACGACATCTCGCTGCCGCTTCCCAAGATGCCGCGGCCGGACGTGCGCGAGTGGGTGCTGACCGCCGTGCTCGATCTGCTCGCCGCCCGCAGCGTGGAAGACGTGCACATCATCGTGGCCACCTCTTTCCACCGCCGCGTCACGCCGCAGGAGCTGGAGCGCGCCGTGGGGAGCCGGATTTTTCGCGAGTATTATCCGACGCATCTCTACAACCACGACGGCGAGGCGCCGAACGGCATGGTCGAGCTGGGCGCGACCGACCAAGGCGAGCGCGTGCGCATCAACCGCCGCGCCGCGGAATCCGACCTGCTCATTTACGTGAACATCAACCTGGTGCCCATGGACGGCGGCCACAAGTCGGTGAGCGTGGGCTTGTGCGACTACCCCACGCTCCAGGCGCACCACACGCCGCAAACCATCCGCCAGTGCGACTCTTACTTCGACCACACGCGCTCGGCGCTCACGCACTCCTGCAACCGCATCGGCGCTTTGATCAACCGAAACCTGAAGGTTTTTCACATTGAGACCGTGCTCAACAACGCCATGTTCGATCCCAAGATGGCGTTTTTCGTCAAGAACGAAGACCGCTACAACGCGCTGGACCGAGCTTCGTTCCGCATTGCGCAGCGCGGCCTGCGCACGCTGCCGCGAGCCGCCAAGCGCAAAATCCTGTTTGCCATCCCGGCGTCTTACAAAATGATCGCCGTGCATGCCGGAGCGACCGAGCCGACGCACGACAAATCGCTGGCCTATTGCTATTCGCAATACTGCGTGCCGATCGAGGGCCAGTCGGACGTGGTTGTGTTTGGCGTGCCCTTCATCTCGCCCTACAACGTCAACTCGATTCTGAATCCGCTGCTGGTGCAGGTGCTGGCTCTCGGTTACTTCTTCAACATGTACCGCCACATGCCGGTGGTGAAGAAGAACGGCGTCATGATCCTGACGCACCCTCTCTACGACGACTTCGACCCGCTGCATCATCCTTCTTACATCGAGTTTTTCCACCGCATCCTGGCCGAGACGCGTGACTCGTTCGTTCTGCAAAAGAAGTACGAGGAAGAGTTCGCCCGCAACGTGGAGTACATCCGGATGTACCGCACCGGCAACGCCTATCACGGCGTGCATCCGTTTTACATGTGGTATTGGGGCGAGAACGGGCGGGCGCACGTGGGCAAGGTGATCGTGGTTGGCGCGGAGGATCCGCGCGTCGCGGAAATCCTGGGCTGGGAGACCGCCGCCACCATGGAGCAGGCGCTGGAGATGGCCCAGTCGCACGTGGGGCGCCGCCCGAGCGTCACGCTCATGCACATC
>DASQHK010000464.1:0-7223 GCA_035632135.1 Bryobacterales bacterium | reverse complement strand
GCCGAGCCGGTTGCGCCGCGCTGCAACGCGCCGTGGGTGTCGGCGGTGGTCGAATCAGACGGCACGGTGCGGCCGTGCTTTTTCCATCAGCCTGTCGGAAGCGTTCGCGGGCGCGGTCTGCGCGAGGTGCTCAACAGCCCGCAGGCGGTCGAGTTCCGGCGCTCGCTCGATGTTTCAACAAATCCGATCTGCCGGCGCTGCGTGTGCTCGCTTTATCGCGAGCCGGCGGCGGCCTCGATCGCGTCGAGCATCTCGCGGCGATAGCGCTCGAGAGTGAACCGCTCGCGCCACAGGGTGTAGCCGGCCTCGGCGACGCGCCGCAATTGCCCGGGCTGCTCTTCGAGCAGACAGTGGACCCTGGCGGCCAGGGCTTCGGGTGTGGGCGGGTCCACGAGAACACCGGTTTCACCGTCCACGACGACTTCGGGGATGCCGCCGGAGGGAAACGCCACGACAGGCACTCCTGAGGCATAGGCCTCCAGAATCACGCGCGTGGTAGCAGGTTCCTGCACGGAGGGGACCACGAGCAGATCGAGCGAGGCTAGCACGGCGCACACATCGTCGCGCCAGCCCAGGAACTCGACCGGCAGGCCGGCGGCGAGCTGGCCGAGCAGCGCTCGATACTCTTGGGCGGCGGGATCGGAAAACAGCGCGTCGCCGCAAATCACGAAGCGATACCGGGGCAACGCGGGGGCAAGCAACCGGGCGGCGCGAAGAAACTCAGCCTGGCCCTTCTCGGGAGCAACGCGGCCGATCACGCCGATGCGGCGGCAGCCGTCGCTGGACGCGGATGGTTTGCGAGGCGGGCCCTCGGCAACGCCGTTGTAGACGACGCGGAGCTGCCCGGGGCGGAGACGGGGAAGAAGAGGCTCGGCGGCGAAGCGGCAGCAGGCGACGACCGTGGCTCGCGCCGAGCGGAGCGCGCGCCCGGCCAGCCACGCCGCATAGCGCTTCGGCAAGTGGCTGTGGCAGTGGAACAGGAGCGGCCGCCGGTCCCTGGCGGCCCACGCCGCGGCCGGCAGCAGACGCGGGCCGTTGCCGTAAAGCAGATCGGCCTGCGCGCGCTCCGCGAGATCACGGATTTGTGAAGCCAGGCGCGGCGTTTCGCGGGCGAATCGCAGCAGCTCGGCTGCCGATTTGTGACCGGAGGAATACGGGCCGCAGGCGATGCTGTCCACGTCCGCGCCTTGCGCCGCGGCGGCATGGAGCAGCGCGCCATTGCCGGGAGCGGCGACGTGCGCGGTCCAGCCGCGCTCGCGAATCGCGGGCAGCAGGTCCAGCAGGCAGCGTTGCGCGCCGCCGAGATCGCTATATTGATCGAGAAACAGAATCTTCATCGAGCCGCAAGCCCAGGGCGAGCACGGAAAAATAGAGCGGAAGCAGGCGCCAGTAGGTGAGGATATCGCCGCTGAACATCTGGACGATTTGTCCGCACCAGAAGCAGAACATCCAGAGGCCAAACAGCCGGCGCAGGCGCGACGCGGCGTCGGCGGCCCGGCTCCGCGCGGCCTGCCGGTAACTTGTGAGGAGCACGGCGGCGTTGAGCAGCAGCAGGGCGGCGAAGCCGGTCCATCCCGTTTCCACCAGCAGGCTGAGATACATGTTGTCGGCCACCACCGGCCTGCCTAGATATTGCGAATAGGGAAGAGTCTTGTAGCCGATGCCGAGAATGACGCTCCAGGGGTGGGCGGCAATGTAGCTCCACAAGAACTGCCAGCTCTCCAGGCGCGGGGCCAGCACGACGCCGGGCGCGGAGAGCAGGTATTCGCCGCTCAGCCAGATGCGCTGAAAATAAGCGGGCAGGAATTCTGGAAACAGGCGGCCGATGAGCGCCGCGACGCCGGCGAGCAAAGCCAGCGCCAGCAAGCCGCGGCGAACGAGCTTGCGCCTGGTGCGAAAGCGCTCCCGCTCGACCCAAAGGAGCGCCGCGAGAGCCACTGCCAGGGAGGCGATTGCCGAGCGGGAGAACGAGAAGATCAGCCCCGCCAGCAGCACCAGGGCGGCCGCGGCGAGCCACAGCTTTCCAAGGCGGAGGCGGCTGCCCAACTGCAGCGCGGCGATCGAGGCGAGCATCACCAGCAGAAATACGCAGAACGATCCCAGCGTGGTGGCTTCATAGAAAACGCCTTGGGCGCGGCGCAGGATGTCGGTTGAGAACCATACGTATTGCTCGGCGAAGCGGGCGGGCGCGGGAAACTGGAAGTAGAAATCGAGGCAGGCGAACGCGGCCGAGGCGAAGCCCGCCCAGAACAGCAGTCGCACAAGGCGCTCGGGAGGGATGTCGCGGCCGGGGCCGTAAGCAAGATAGAAAAACACGTACACGGAAATGCCGAACAAGCCCACGCGGGCCAGGCTGCCGGCAGCCACCTCCCATCCGGAATAAAGCAGAGCCAGCGGGACGCTCGCGAGCAGGGCAAAGAAGAAAAAGCAAAGGGAGATCGAGAGGAACGTCCAACGAATGCGCCAGCCCGGCAAGCGCGCGGCGCCGGCCCAGACGCCGAGGACGGCGAGCAGAATGGCCGGATGCGGCCCGGCGTCACCACCAGGCAGAGGGAGCGGCGGAAGCAGGATTGCGGCGGCCAGAAAAGCGACGACCCATCGCGTGGCGCCGTTGAGCGCCCACCAGGCCAGCGCGAGCAGCAGCACGGGAGCGGCGAGCCAGAGCGCTTGCGGACGCGAGGCGGCGAGCGACGCCAGACCCATAGCGGCGCCCAGCATGCCGCCCCAGGCCAAGTCACGCCGCAATCGGGACGCCGATGTCACAAAGGAATCTCCTCATCTCATCTTGGAATCGCTCGCGGGAGAACCGCAAGCTGTGGGCGCGAATTCGGGCCACGTCCCACGGCGTCTTTTCGAGCCGCTCTACGGCGTCCAGGAGGGCCGCGCTCGTTTGCGAGGGGAAATGGATGCCGGTCTCGCCGTCGATGACGGTCTCAAGCGCGCCGCCCGCGCCGTAGCAGACCACCGGCCGGCCGCAGGCCTGCGCTTCCACGGGCGTCATGCCGAAGTCGTCGAGGCCGGGAAAAATCAGGGCGCGGCAGTGGCGGTAGAGGTCGCGGAGCTTTTCGTCGCTCACCTCGCCCAGGAACTCAAGCGGCGCGTGGGGCGCCCTCCGGGCCCGGGCGCGGAGCTGCCCCTCGAGCGTGCCTTGGCCGGCGATCACCAGGCGCCGGCGCCCACGGGCAAAGGCGTCCACCGCGAGATCGATTCGCTTGTAAGGCTCAAGCGAAGAAGCGACCAGATAGTAGTCGCCCGCGCTCGCTTCGCCGCCGGGCGTGAAGAAAGAGGTGTTGACCGGCGGATAAATGACCTTCGCGTCCGCTCCGTAAATGCGGCGGATGCGGCCGCGCACGTTTTCCGAGTTGGCGATAAAAAAATTCACGCCGGAGGCGCTTTCGCGGTCGAAGTGGCGCAGCCACGGCGCGATCGCGCCCAGCGCCGCGCGCTTCCACCAGCGGCCGCGGCCGAACTGAAAATAATCAGCGCTCGATTCCCACAGGTACCGCATGGGCGTGTGGACGTAGCTCACGTGCATTGCGCCGGCCGGCGCGCGCACGCCTTTCGCCACGGCGTGGCTGCTCGAGATGACCAGGTCGTAGCCGGCCAGATCGAGCGAGCGAACGGCAGCGGGGAACAAAGGAAGATAGTAGCGATAGGCATCCGTGACCCGGGGCAGCCGGTCGAGAAACGAGGTTTGCCGCACGCGGGCCTCGATTTCCGGCGAGACGCTGCCGCGCTTCCACAGAAGCGTAAACACGTCAGCAGCGGGGAACAGCCGCAGCAGCTCGAGGAGCACCTTTTCGCCGCCGCGCATTCCGGTAAGCCAGTCGTGGACCAGGGCGATTTTCAAGTTTTGGAGGCGACGCGCAATGTTTTGCGAAGCATCTCAGCCTTGTGCGAGGAGAGGCTGAATTCTACGGTCAGATAGAACAGCGAGGCGATCAGACCCAGGGCGGCGGCGGCCACCAGATTCAGCGGAATCTTAGGAGACGACGGCCGCTCCGGAACCACGCCGGGGTCGAGCACGTGGAGCCGCTCGCCGCGAGAGCCGACGCCGGCCTGAATCTGACGCAGGAGTTTTTCCAGCTCGTCGTGTGCGGTCCAGGCCTCATCGTAAGCTGCGTCGAGGCGCTCGGCTTCGGCCCGGCGGCTGGCCAGAAACTTCTCTTTGGCGGCGAGCCGGCGATCGAGATCGGCGGCCTCCCGCCGCAGCCGGTCGGCGCGGCTGCCGGCAGCGCTGGCGCGTGCGGCATCGGCCGGATTGGCCCCGGACGCATTCCGCTCGGCGACGGTCAAATCGGCCGAGAGCGACAGCCGGTCGACTTCGTCGCGCATCGACTGAAGCTGGTCGAGATCAGCCTTCAAGGCCTCATCGGTCGGTCCGCGCTTCTGGAAGCGGTCGCGCGCCGTCTCGGTCTCGGCCAGCCGCCGCGCGGCTTCCTCCGCGCGCTTCTGTGCTTGGGCCACCAGCTCCTCGTCGCCCGAGCGGTTGGTCTTGCGGTTGAGCCTGACGGCTTCCTCCGCGATGTAGGCAGCGACGGCGTGGGCCTTTTGCGGGTCGTGGAGCGTGACCGCGATTTCGAGGACCTTGGTGTTATGTGGAATCTCCACTTCCAGCACGTCCTGCTTCAGGCCCTCGACCGACTGCCGGTCGCGGCGCAGGCCGAAGCGCTCCACGGCCTGGGCGAACAGCGAGTCGCTCGTTGCGTAGTGTTCATAGGTCTTGAGGGATTCGAGATAGATGGGGCTGATGGCGGTGGAGGCGCGCGGGTCACTGCCCGCCGGCGGGTCGATCATCAACGACGTCCGCGCCGTGTATTTTTTAGGCAGCAGCAGGCTGATGGCCAGCGAAACCGCCACCGCAACGCCCACCGCTGTCGCCGGCAGCCGCCACCGTGCGCGCAAGTGGGCCAGGAATTGGTAGCCGTCAAACGGGTCGGGCATGGGAAGCCTTTTCGGATCGGCCCGGCATGGGCGCGGAGCGCAACGCCGCCCCGGAGGCCGCGGTCCGCAGCGCAGCCACGCCTGCCCACAGACGCCGGGAAAAGTCGGTCACGGTCATCCACAGGATCCGGAGATCGAGGGCCAGCGACCAGTGCCGTAAATAATATAAATCATGCTCGACCCTGCGTGGGATGGAAGTGTCGCCGCGCCAACCGTTCACCTGCGCCCAGCCGGTGATGCCGACTTGAAAGCGGTGGCGGGTGGAGTAGAACGGAAGCCGGCGGCGGAACTGCTCGACAAAGTGCGGGCGCTCGGGACGCGGGCCGACCAGGCTCATCTCGCCGCGCAGCACGTTGAACAGTTGCGGCAGCTCGTCGAGGCCGGTGGAGCGCAGGAAGCGGCCCCAGGCGTCGGTGGCTGGCGCGGCCCAGCGATGGCCGGCGTCGGCCAGGGTGGAGGGGGGCAGGGTGCGGAATTTGTAGAGGCGGAAAGGGCGGCCGAGCCGGCCCACGCGCTCCTGCGCCAGCAGCACTGGCCGCCCGGACCGCAGCCAGATGACCGCGGCGATCACGGCCAGTACGGGGGCAAGCAGAACCAAGGCGGCGGCGGCCACCGTGAGGTCGATGACGCGCTTGGAGAATACATAGTCGAAGGCGCCGGCCGCCTGCGGACTGGTGGAGAGAACCACAAACGATGGCGTGGCATAAACGGCGCAGGGCGAAACGCCGCCGAGCGCGCCGTGCAGGACCACGGAAGCCGGAATGGGGAGCCGCTCGAGCGCCCCGATCACGGGAGCGAGCCACTCACCCGTCCGGGCAAGCGTTTGTGCCGGAACCGCGACGAGAATCTCGCTGCAATCGGGGGAAGGCTCGAAAGCTTCCAGCGCTTCGAGCGCCCCGGCAGCGTCGCGGAAGCGGCGGCAGACGCCGAGGGCGGCCTCCGGCAAACACTCCCGCCGCACGCTGTCGAGATCGAGGTCCTCGCCAATCAGGAATACCCAAGGGGCGGCCGGGCCGGCCTGCCGCCGGGCCCACGCTCGAAGTGCCGCGGCGATGCCCGCGCATAGCAGGAAATGCAAGATCCAAAAAGCCGTCACGGTGAAGCGCGAGAACGAATAGGTGCGCCAGAAAAACGTGGCTGCCGAAACCAGCGCCAGGGTCAGAAAGTCTATTTGCGCGAGCGACCACAACCAGCGCGCCAGCGAGATTCGCTCGCAACATTTGTAAATTAATCCGGCGCGCGCTTCCAAAGCCGACCACAGCGCCATCGAAACAGCGAAATAGACGATGTAGGCCGGCCACGCCGGCAGGTCCTGCACGCGCATCCATCCGGAGTAGAAGCGGACGTAAATCGCGGCCAGGAACGCGAATCCCAGCGCCAGCGGCAGCGCCAGCTTCAATGACATGGCTGCGAATTCTTTACGGGGGCGACTCATACCAGAGGCGAGTGATACGCTATCAAAGCACGATAAGTCGCTCATGCGCCCCGTGTCAACCCGGCTTCACAACGTTGCTGTGCTCGGTGTGCTTGCACTGGTCCCGTTACTCCTTCTACCGGACGCGTTCTTCTACTTCGACGTTACGCCGAAGGTCCTGATGTTACTTGTGGGAACTGCGGCAGCGCTGCTCGTCTGGAGCGCGGAGACTGCAGCGGGCGACTCGCGCGAGAGGCGCTGGCTGGGCATTCTGCTGATGGCCCAGTCGGTATCACTTGTAACTTCCACACTTTTCTCCGCGGACCGTGCGCTGTCGCTGACCGGAACGAACTGGCGGCGGTTCGGCCTGGCGGCGCAACTGGTGCTGCTGCTCTACACCTGGCTGCTCGCGCGGCAGAGCGTGCAACACGTGTTACGCGTGATCGCGGTGAGCGGCGGCGCGGCCGCTGTTTACGGAATCGCGCAGTACTTCGGGTGGGACCCCTGGCTGCCGAAGCAGGCCTACCACGTGGGCGAGGGCGTGTGGACCATCGTGCGCCCGCCGGGGACGCTGGGCCACGCGGACTACTTCGGTGTGTATTTGTTGTCTGTAGCATTCGCCGGCGCGGCTCTGGCGCGGGCCGAGCGGCAACGGTTCTGGAAATGCACCGGCGCCGGCGCGGCCGGCCTCGCGGCGGCGGCGGCCGTGTTGAGCGGGACGCGGTCGGCGCTGGTGGGCCTCGTGGCCGGCGCCGCGGCGCTGGCGCTCTGGCTTCGGCCGCGCTTCAACCGGCGCGGGGCGGCGCTGGCCGCGGCGCTCGCCATGGCCGCAGTCGCGTTTTATTTTTCACCGGCCGGGCTGCTG
>DASQHK010000463.1:0-2314 GCA_035632135.1 Bryobacterales bacterium | reverse complement strand
GGCGGCAGGAGCGAGACGGCGCTGCAGGTCTTGCGCGGCCTCGTGCTCGCGCGTGCGCACGGCTTCGTAAATCGAGATGCAGGCATAGGGCGCGGCGGCGGCGAGATCGAGAATCGCTCCGGCCGCTCCGCCGGCGAGCGACGCGGCGAGCGCACCGGCCGCGCCCGCCAGCACCTGGAACTCCGGCGGGCATTCGCGCACGAGCTGCTTTATCTTCTCCGGCTCGCCGCGGCCCTCGGCCGCCGCCATGATGTTGGGGTGAGCGGCGAGATCGGCCAGCGCCCGCACAGGGAGACCTGCGCCGGCAGCCTGGGGGTCATGGGCGATGACAATCGGAATCTTCGACTGATCGGCGACGGCGCGGAGGTAGACCGTCTGGGAAGCGGCATCGAGGAGGCGGCCTGCATAGCAATAGGGAGCAGGAAGGAGCGCCGCGTGATAGCCGAGGTCAGCGGCTAGATTGGCGAGAAGGACCATCTCGCGCACGCTCCCGAAGCTCAGGCCGGCGATCAGGACCTTCGCGAGGGGTGGCCCGGCGGCCTCCCGCACGGCTCCCCACAGCCGCGTTTTTTCTTCGACGCTCAGCAGGGCGCCCTCGCCCGCGCGGCCGGCGACCACGTAGCCGGCTAGTTGCGTGCGGTTCCACTTCTCCACGTTGTGGCGCACCTTGGCCATGTAGAGATCGCCGCGGTAATCAAAGGGCGTCGGGAGCGAGGCGAAAATGCCGGCGAGCTTCATCGTTCGATTCTACTGCCGGTCGCCATCCTACTGCGGCTCTGATGACACGGGGACGAGCGCAAGCTCGACGGTTTCTTTCTTTCCCGCGCCGAGATCCAGCGTCTTGCCGTAATTCTGAAACGAACGGCGCACGTCGGGATCATCCCACTCGTTCCTCCAGGGCGGGGAAAACGCGAAGACGGCATAAGAGCCGGGAGGGATGGCGGTGATGGTGAATCCACCCGCGGCGGCGGCGGAGGCGCGGAGGCGGACAACGAACGGCGACTGGTTCTCCTCGGGAAACAGGGCAATGACGGCGGCGGTGACGTGATGGCCCTGGTTGTCGCTCTCATCCGGCAGCTTCACTTGTCCGGAAAGCGTGGCCCCGTCGAAGCCGACGACCAGCTCGAGCTGGCTCAAATCGCCCTGCTCGGGAACGTCGATTTCCGGGGCCGGCAGATCGCGGCCAGCGAGACGCACAGACTTCAGGTAGCCGCCTGGCGGCGGGCTGAGGAGGCTTACGCGGTAGGTCTCGGGGGAGAGGCCGGGAGCCTGGAACGACAGGCCTTCGCCGACGCGCGCGATCAGCGGCCGCGAGCGGCCCCCCGGCAGGAAGAAGATCACGCTCATACCGGTCTTCTCGAGGCCTCCCGGGGGCGAATCGAGCACTACGCGGCCTGTGACAGTATGGCTGATGCCTACTATCAAGTACACGTCGCGGATGTTCTCATCGGCCAGCGTGACGATGCGCGACGAAAGAATGTGGCGGCCGGCCTCGGGCTTGATGGCGGTGACGCGATAAGAGCCAGGGGTAAGGCCGCGAATCCGGTAGCTGCCGTCCGGGGCCACGGTAAACTGCCGGTTCTGGAAGCCGTAAGGCTCGTCGACGCTCGTCGCGCTGACCACGCAAACGTGACAGGGGCCGCCGGTTTCCGCGTCGGCAACCACGCCCGAAACCCAGAAGGTCGGCTGGGCCTGGAAAGCGAGGTTGATGTCGGTGATCTCCTGGCCCCAGCGGACCTCCAGCGAGGCGGCCTCCGCCGGCTTCGTGCCGTTGGGATAGAAAGCGCGCGTGGAACTGGCGTCCAGTTCGCCTTGGGGACGGTCATCAGGGGGCATGGAAGCGCCGATGACGTACCGGCCGCTCTCGAGATCGAAGATGCGATAGACGCCGCGATCGTCGGCGGTGGCCGAGCCGGCGCGCGAGACCGTGCGGCGGCCGTCGATCCAGATGAAGCGATAGGCTGCGACCTCGGCGCCCGCGGCAGGAAGATCGTCCGGACCGGTAACGCGGCCGGTGACGGCGGCGGCGCGGTTGAGCTTGATCTCGATGCTGGTGCGGCTCTGATTGCGCCCGAGCCGGAGGGGGCGCACGTCGGCCGCGGAAAGATAGCCGGCCTTCTCTACATTTAGATAATAGGTATCAGGTGGCAGATGCTGGAAAGAAAAGGTCCCATCGGCGGCGGAGAGCGTTCCCTGGCGGAAGGAATGGCCGCCCGCCGCGTTGAGCTGGACGTCCACGCTCTTGAGCGGCTCGCCGGTCTGGGCGGAGAGGCAGCGGCCGCTGATGGATGCTCTCTCGTCATCGGCGGCAGGG
>DASQHK010000462.1:0-5159 GCA_035632135.1 Bryobacterales bacterium | reverse complement strand
GCGACCGGGGTGCGGTGAGGTGGCAGGTCAAATCGGTCTTGGATTGAGGTCTAAGAGTATGCTCTTTCTTTCGTTGTTTCTAGATTTGATGTTCATGTTCGGTGGCGGGGGCCTGGCGGTCATCGATACGCAGTCGAGCGTGAGCACTGGCGTGCACCGCATTCACGGGCACTTGCCGGGGCCCCAGGATGGGCATGATGACGGCTCGACTCCCCACGCCCATCATGGACAGCACGGGCACACAGCCGGCGGTCCTATTGGCGCCCACACGGTTGGCGGGCATCACTTCGGCTAAACTTCTCGCTGCAGGGCAAGCCGCAGTTAGCGTTTCGGAGTGCGTGCTATCCTCCGGTTGATGCGCGCACTCCTCCTGATTTTTCTGGGCGCGGCAGCGCTCGGGGCACAGCCTGTCATCTCCTCCGGCGGAGTGGTTAACGCCGCCAGCTATGTATCAGCCACCTCGGCCGGCGGCGCTATCGCGCAGGGGTCGGTTTTCTCCATTTTCGGTCGTGGCCTTGGCCCGCCTCTGCCGGGCGCACAGGCGGCTGGCTTTCCACTAGGCGAGAGCTTGGCCGGCGTCTCCATCCAACTGGTCCACCAAACCGGCGTGAGCCTCGCCGCCATTCCCCTCTACGTGAGCGACGGGCAAATCAACGCGGTTCTGCCCTCCTCCACTCCCGTGGGTCTGGTTTCGGTCCAGGTCACTTACAACGGCCGCACGAGCGCCGCCGAGCCCATCAAGGTCGTACGCTCCAGCTTCGGCATCTTCACCCGCAATAGCGGCGGCTCCGGGCCTGCCATCGCGCAAAACTTCATCGCACCGGACCAGCAGCCCCTCAACTCTCCTGCCGTCGCGGCCACACCGGGTCAAACCATCGTGCTCTGGGGTACCGGCCTCGGCCCCATCGCCGCCCCCGACAACGCTGCGCCCCCGTCCGGCAACCTGGGCGAGCCCCTCGAGCTGACCCTCGCCGGCCGGCCCGTTCCGGTCGATTACGCAGGCCGCAGCCCTTGCTGCGCCGGCGTCGACCAGGTCAACTTCCGCATCCCCGCCGACGCCCCTTCCGGCTGCGCCGTACCCCTCGCCCTCAAGATGCAGAACGGCGTCTATGGCAACTTCGCCACCATCGCCGTGAACGCGGCCGCAGGGCCCTGCTCCGATCCATGGAACCTCACCGCGAACGCGGGCCGCTGGGCGCAGCTCAGCTTGGTGCGAGAGGCGCCGGACGCCGCGGCCTCCCCTGCCGATACCGTCACCGGCATTTTCCAGCAGGCCGACCCGCCGGTCCGCTATCCCCCGCCCGGCACGTGCCTGTCGGCTGATTTGACGGCCGCGGCGGCCAAACTGCTCGACGCGGGCTCTGTACTGACGCTCGCCGGCCCCCAGGGCGCGCGCCAGATTCCCCGCAACGGCTCCGTTTACAGCCTCGCCTCCGCCGCCGGCTCGCCCTTTCTCGGTCCGGGCGCCTACACCCTGAGCGGTCCCGGCGGCGCCGACGTCGGAGCGTTTCAAGCCGACCTGCTCGCCCCCGCGCCGCTCACCTGGGGCCCCGCGGCCGGTGACCGCTTCCACGGCATCACCTGGAGCTGGACTGGGGTATCGCCCACCGGCGACCGAGGGAACAGCCTGGTCATCGTCTCGGGTCCCGGCTTTCTTTGCGCGGCGGCACCGGCCTCGGGAACATTCAGCCTTCCGCCCGGCATCCTCGCCAACCTCCCCGCCCAGGCAACCGTGGCACTGCGCTCCGTATCCCAAAGCTCCTTCCGCGCGCCCGGCCTGGATCAGGGATTGCTTAGCTATACTTACTCGGTCTCGCGGCCGTCCTCCTTCGGCGACCCGCCGCTCGCCTCCTCGCCCGTCTTCCTTCCCAACGGCCAGCGGATCCTCGCCGAGATCGCCTCCACCGACCCCGAGCAGGAGCGCGGCCTGATGAACCGCACCGACCTTCCCTCCGGCCGAGGCATGCTCTTCCTGTTCAGTCAGCCCGACCTTCTCACTTTCTGGATGTACCAGACCCTCATCCCGCTCGACATCATCTGGACCGACTCTTCGCGCCGCATCATCTTTATTTCGGCCAACACGCCTCCGTGCACGAGCGCCAACTCCAGCAACTGCCCGCTCTACGGCCCGCAGCAGCGCTCGCAATATGTGCTCGAATTAGCCGCCGGCGCCGCCGCCCAGTACGCCCTGAAGCTGGGTGACCAGCTCAACTGGTAGCGGCGGGCTTCACTTTTTCAATTTCTCTATCGTTTTCCTGATTTCGGCGGCGTTGGTCGCATCGGGGTGCCGGCGCAGGAAATCCTCGAGTTCGAGCGCCGCCGCGCGGGGCTTGTTCTCGCGGATGTAGATCTCAGCAAGGGTGAGTTGCGGCTCCGAGAAGTGCGCCGGGTCAATCTGCTGGGCGGTGATGAGATATTTCTCAGCGCGGTCGAAGTCTCCCAGCGCAAAGTAGTTCAGGCCGAGCTGCGAGTTGGCCAGCGCGTCGCGGGGCCGCGCCTCCACCGCGTCGCGGTTGTAAGGCAGCGCCTCGGGAAACTTCCCTTCGCTCAGCAGCGCGCCGCCCAGGTTCACCAGCGGCTCGAAGGCCTGCGAGTCCTGCTCGAGCGCCTTCCGAAAATTCTGCTCGGCGCGGGCAAACTCGCGGCTCTGGTAGGCGATGGTGCCCAGGTTATTCCACGCTGTCGCAAACTGCGGCGCGATCGCGACCGCTTTTTCGAGATGCGCCACCGCCCCGGCCGCGTCGCGCCGCGAAAGGCTCTTTTGCGCTTCCTGGTATTCCCGCCGCGCGCGCGCCGGGATGCTCAGCTCCCGCGCCGAAACGAGGTGCCGCTTCTGCAGAGCCTGCGGGTTGAGCTGCGCCGTCCGCAGCTCGAGCGTTAGCGCTACATGGCCCTTCGCATCGGCAAAGCTCGGCCCCACCTCGATGGTCTGCCGCGCTTCGCCGCCTCCGGGCACGAACACCGCCACGGTGTAGGTTCCCTCCGCGAGGCGCCGGAACCGGAACCGCCCGTGCGAATCGCTGGTGGTGGAAGCGGTGAACGGCGTGGTCGCGCCGAAAAGAGTGATGGAGGCGCGGCCCTCGGGATAAACGTGCCCGGCCAGATCGAATTGCCTCTCGGCCGCGCGGAGCGCCCCCAGCGCCAGCAAACCACTCGCCAGAACCAGCCCAGTCAGCCGCCGCCCCATCGACCGCATTGTAGCTCCGCAGCGAGTGCGCAGCGCCCCGCCGGAACCGTGAGGCGTCAGCAGGGATCGGGAGCCGCGGCGTCCCAGGCTGCGCCCGCTCGCCGAGAGACAGGGTCGCCGCCCCGCTGCGCTTACCCTTTTTCAGGTATCATTTGGGGCGCCATGAGACTTCTCGCCGCCCTCGCTCTGGTGGCCGCCGCGCTCCCCGCCGTGGCCCAGCCGCGACACGCCATCACCGTTTCCGGCACGACGTTTCTGCTGGACGGCGCGCCGTTCCCCTACACCGGCATCAGCTTCTTCAACGCCATCTACAACCCGGCCTTCAATAAAAGCTCCGCCGGCCGCCGCCAGTGGATGCAAAAGTTCGGCCGCTACGGCATCAACGTGCTGCGCATCTGGGCGCAGTGGGATAGCCGCCGCGGCCTCGCCGACACCTGTCCCGATTGCACGCTCTATTTCCCCGACGGCCGCCTGCGCGAGGCCAACGTCGCGCGGTTGAAAGAAATTCTCGCCGACGCCGACTCCCTGGGCATGGTCATCGAGCTGACGCTGTTCTCGCAGGAGAGCTGGCACGACGGCATCCGCCTCGGCCCGGCCGAATCCGAGCGCGCCCTGGCCGCGCTCACCCGCGAGCTGCTGCCGCACCGCAACGTGACCTTCCAGATCTGGAACGAATTTTCCGAGCGCGTCCTCGATCACTCGAAAACGATCAAGGCTGCCGATCCGGCCCGCCTCGTCACCAGTTCCCCGGGCGGCGCCGGCGTCCTCGGCGATCGCGCCCAGAACGAAGCCCTCGATTATCTGACTCCGCACACCACGCGCCAGACCGGCGGACGCCATTGGGAAATCGCCCCGCGCGAGATCGCCTACCTGCTCGCCCGCTACCGCAAGCCCGTGGTGGACGACGAACCCGCCCGCAACGGCACGCCTGATTTCGGCGGCCCGCGCGAGGCTACCTATCCCTACGACCAAATCCTCCAGATCTACCAGGTCTGGCAGCTCGGCGCTTACGTCAACTATCACCACGACATGTTCCAGACTGGTTACGGAACCCCCGCCGTGCCGCCCAACGGGATCCCCGACCCGGAGTTCAATCCCTACCACCGCCAGGTGCTCGAGTTCATCGCCCTGCGCGGCCGCTACCGGCATCCCATGCCTGTCCCCGCGCCGTGATCCGCATGCGCGCCGGCCTTGCTCCATGGGACGCCAAGTGGCGGCTGCCGCTGCTGCTGTTGCTGGCCACCACGCTCAACTACCTCGACCGCCAGACCATGGGCATCCTCGCGCCCGTGATTCAGAAGCAGATGGGCTTCGACAACGAGGCGCTGGGCTGGCTGTTTTCCGTTTTCTACTACGCCTACACGCTGTCGCAGTTCGGCGTTGGCCCGCTGCTCGACCGCCGCAACCTGCGCTGGGTTTATGGCCTCGCGGTGCTGGCGTGGTCCGCCGCCTGCGGACTCACCGGCCTGGCCGCCGGCTTCTACGGCTTGATCGCCTTTCGCCTGCTGCTGGGAGTGATGGAATCGGCCAACTGGCCGGCCGCCATGCGCATGATCTCGCGCCTGCTCCCGCCCGCCGACCGGCCGCTCGGCAACGGCATCTTCACCAGCGGCACCAGCATCGGCGCGCTGATCGCGCCCGCCTGCATCTTAGGTATCAACGCGATGTTCGGCTGGCGCTGGGCCTTCGCCGCCGTGGGCTCGCTCGGGGCGTTGTGGGTCGTGCTGTGGATGCGCCTCACGCGTGCGCCGCAGCTCGCCACGGTCTGGACCGGCGCCCCGCCCGGCCGCCCCCTCCGCGTCTACGCCGCCATTTTGCGCAGCCCGCCATTCTGGCGCGTCTTCGCCGTCACGATCCTCGTCAACCCCTGCATCTATTTCAACCTGAACTGGCTGCCCACCTACTTCGTCCAGCAGCGCGGCCTCGCCGCCGGCCGCGCCCTCGGCTGGATTCTGACGCTCATTTACTTGGG
>DASQHK010000461.1:0-4848 GCA_035632135.1 Bryobacterales bacterium | reverse complement strand
GGGCCGGGCCACGGCGCGGCTGGAGTTTCGCGACTACCTCACCAAGGTCCCCAAGGTGATCGCCGCCTCCCCCGGCGCCCACATCAGCGGCTTGCTCCACAACTGGGGACCTGATTTTGGGATTAGCTGGACGTTTTGATTCCGAGATTGCCAGGTATTGATGATACCACCGCTCGATCCCGCAGGCATTCTGATGGCGCTGGCGTCCGCCGCGCTGTTCACCCTCGCCATCGTCTACGTGCTGCGCTCGAAGGCCGTGCGCGTCGAGACCCTCGGGCACGAGAGCGGGGAGCCGCGGCGCCAGCGGGAGATTTTTTCCGACGTGCTCGTCGGCTCGCCATTTTCAGCCCGGGGACTGGCGCTCTCGACGGCGCTGCACGTCACGGTCCTGCTGGGGACGCCGCTCGTGCCTTACCTCTTCCCCGAGCGGCTGAATTTCGATTTCCGGAAATACAACGTGAAGATCGTGGAGTTCCGGATTCCGACCCCGCTGCTCTATGCGGGGCCGGGAGCGAGCACATCGCAGCCGGCCGCGAAGAGCGCGTCGAGACGCCGCACGGCGCGCGCGCGCCTGCGGCACGGCGGCGCCCTGCAGGCCCGGGTCTCGCGACCCGCCGCGCGCTCCGTGACGCCACGGCGCCCGGCGGCGAAGGGCCCGCAGGTGGCGCAGGCCGCCAAACCCCAGCACCCGCTGCCCGCGCGCGAGAGGCCGCGATTCCAGTTGCAACTGCCGTGGGCGGCGCACGCCAAGAGCAAGGACGTCATCATTCAACCCGACCAGCCGCTCGACCTCGCCATCGCCGTTCCGCAGCCGCTGCCGAGCGCGTTTCTGTGGGCCCAGGGCCCCGCCCCGCTCGATCCCTCCCAGGTGGTGGGAGCGCCGCCTAAGCCGGAGCCCGTGCAATTCTCCCTGCCACACTCGACACCGGTGGTGCAGCCGCCGAACAAAGAAGCAGCCATCTCGGACCTGCAGATCGCCTCCGGACCGGAGCTGACGTTCCGGCCTCCGCAGCTTTCTGTTTCGCCCGCCAACGTGGCCCCGGTGCGAATGCCGCCACCGCCTATCGAGAGCCCCGGTGAATTGCCTGCCTCCACGCTTCCCGGCGGCAACCCGGTCAACCTGATCGCACTGATGAACACGCCCGCGCCGCCTGCCGCGAGCTATGTGACGGAAGTGGGCCAGCGTCTGCCGGACTCGCAGCCCCCAGCTTCGGACGCCGACACCTCGGGGGCAAGCACCCCGGCGAGTGGGGAAAACCCAGCCGCGGCTATGTCGCAGGCGCCGCAGCCCGGGGTTTCGCCGGCTGCTTCGCCGGAGCTTCTGTCAAGCAAGGCGACGAATCCGGCGGGGGCAAGCCTGGCGACGAGCGGGTCCCCGGACGGGGCTTTGGCCGGCGGCACGGCGGCTGCTGATGCCACCGCCGGCTCCGGCGCAGCCGAAGGTGCTACGGCCGCAACGGCCACAGGGCCGACCACAGCAGCGAGCAACACGCCGGCCGCGGGGCTGGCTGCGACATCCGCCGGTGCTGCCACCGGCGCGAGCGAGACGCCGGCCAAAGGAACGTTCGCCGATCTTCTGAATGCCGGCGCGGGCGCCCCGGAACATGCGGCGGCTGAAGCCGCGCGCGCCGAGACCGCGCCGAGGCGGGTGTGGCCGAGCGGTGGAAACCTCGGCGTCGTTATCGTGCAGCAGTCCTCGGAAGAAAGCGTCCTCGAGGGCGGCGAGGCGCTGACCGGGCAGCCGGTTTACACGGTCTACTTCGATGTCCCCGGCGCGCCGCGGCGATGGATCTTGCAGTATTGCGTGCCCGGCTCAGTGACGCCGAAATCGTTTGTTACTAGCGACGACGGGGTGATTCATATCGTGCCCCGGCGCTCCGTGCAGCCGCCCTTTCCGCTGGACCGCATTCCACTCAACTTGAAGGCTTATCAGGGCGAAGCGCAGCGGCTGGTGGTCTACGCGGTGGTGGATGAGCGGGGAGAAACGGTCAACGTGCGGGTGATCCGCGGGACCGGTGCGGACATCGATACGGCGGCGGTGGACACGCTGAAGCGCTGGGCCTTCCGCCCGGCCATGCGCGGCGACACCCCGGTGGCGGTGGAAGCGCTGTTTGGGATTCCGCTGCGGTGAGGACGCTGTTTGCGAAGTCGTTTGCGCCGGAGCGTAAACGGTAGCGACTGGTTGAGGCTAGGGTAAAACTGGGATGACTTCTAGTGTGATTGATGGATTCCCGGCAAGTACCTCGATACCGCACCATCGGTAACGGAGTAATATGCACCGAGCCAGATGTTTGTGTGGATGAACGTTGTGGGAGGACCCCCTTGAGAAAGTGGATTATTCCTCTTTTTTCACTCGCCTTGCTGTTCACCCCGGCGGCCCGGGCCACCACGCTGCTGACCAACGCCGTCCCGGTGACTTTCATCCTGCCCTCGCCGACCTTTGCAGGGCAGTTGTCTAACGGCGATCTGGACTACGCGATCTACGTTCCACCGGGGGCCACCAACCTGACCATCGAGCTGGACACGCCGGAGCCGCTTTTTGTGTCGCAGTTGCTGGTGCGGCTCGGCAACGATGTAGGATTTTCGGGAACTGGCAGCTTCGTCTACGACTTCCTCTCTTCTTCCCTCTCGTCCCCCCTGCCGGGCACCCAGATTATCACCATCACGGCGCAGAGCAATCCGGCGCTGCAGAGCGGCACGTACTACATTGGGTTCCGGGTGTGGGGCGCGGTGCAAGGCACGACCTTCGTACCCGAGACGCCGCCGCTCACTTTGACGGCGACGGTAACGGGCGGGCCGATTACGCCCATCCGCACGGTGGCGATCTCGACCTTCAACACCGACCTGGACGGCTGGACGCCGAATTCGGCCGCGACCAGCCTGCCTGGAGCGAGCCAGGGCAACCCCGGCGCTTTCGTGACGTGGCAGTCGGGCGGCGGCCATCCCGGCGGCTTCGCGCAACTCTACCGGCCGAACGGCATGGCCACCGATGCGCTGCTGGCGCCGGCGAAGTTTCTGGGCAACCTGGGCCAGTTGGACTCGCCGCGCTTCGAATTCGACTACTTGCAGCTCACCGGCGGCGGGGCGGCGACCCCGGTGCAGATCCGCATTTTCAGCTCACAGGCGTCCTTCCAATGGCAAGGCAACATTCCCCCGGCGAACGGCATCAGTATTGACGCCAGCCTGTGCACGCAGATTGTGACCGACCCCCTGACCGGCAAGCAAGAGTGCGTCAACGAGTCGGGTGGCCTGGTGTGCAGCAAACTGGCGTATGACAACGCCACGCGCACCTACGAGTGCGCCGTGGTATGCACGAGCGCGGTCTACAACAGCGCAACGGGCCAGTATGACTGCGCCAAGCCGTGGACGCACTACGTTGCCGCGTTGCAGCCCGACCAGTGGAAGCGGCTGTCGGGCGACGCGCCCTTCTCGCAGGTGCTGGGAGACGTGGAGCGGGTGGAGGTGATCACCACGCTGAGCCCGTCGGGCGAATCGGACGGGATCGACAATTTCGCGCTGTTATCGCGCGGGCCGGGGCCGGTGCCGACCGTGCTCGCCGGCAATACCAGCTTCACCAGCGGCGCCGATGGGTGGACCAGCAACTACCCCGCTCCGAGCGTGGCCGGAACTACTTTGGGCAACCCCGGCTCCACGCTGCGCTGGGTGCCGTTTGAAGGCAACCCGGGCGGGTACCTGCGGCTGACCAGCTCCGGCGGGTCCAACCGCGATTTCGTGGAGGCTCCGGCACAGTTCCTGGGCAATTACGGGAGCATCACCAACCCGGAGTTCCAGTTCGACTATAACCACATTTCCGGCCCGCCGGCCGCGCTGCCAGTCGAGGTGCACCTGATCGGGGCGCAATCGGTGTTTGTTTGGACCGGGCCAGTTCCTGCCAATACCTGGACGCACTATGTCGTGCCGCTTACAGCGAGCGTCTGGAACCGGGTTTCGGGCACGGCCACGCTGGCGCAGGCGCTGGCCGAGGTGGACGCGATCGAGGTCAGCATGCAGCAGGACACCTCCGGCACGGGGCCCGAGGCGAACGGCCTTGACAATTTCTGGCTGACGCCGGGGTCGCTATTGGCGGCGCCGCCGGCCATCAGCGCCAATCCGCTGACGATTTCCTTCTCGGCGGTGGCCCGGGGGAACAACCCTGCGGCGCAGTCGATCAGCGTCACTTCGATCGGCGGCGGCGTGCCGCTCAGCTTCAACGCGGCGGCAGTGGGGGAGGGCGGCAACTGGCTGAAAATCTCGGACAACGGCGGAACCACGCCGCGCTCGCTCGGCGTCTGGGCTGACATCAGCGGTCTTGCGCCCGGCACTTACAACGGCGCGGTCACGGTGAGCGCCACCGGCGTGTCGCTCGGGCCGAAGAAGGTTCCCGTCACCCTCGTGGTGAGCGCGGAGAGCGCCCCGGCGCCGCACCTCAACTCCGGCGGCGCCGTCAATGCCGCCAGCAACAAGACGCAGCTTGCGCCGGGCGCGCTGGGAACGCTCTACGGAACCACCTTGGGACCGCAAGGCGGCGCGGCGGCGCAGTTCATTCTGGGTACCAATCTTCTGCCCACCCGATTGCAAGGCGTGCGGCTACTGGTCGAGGAGACTTACGGCGCGCTGATCGCCGAAGCGCCGCTGCTTTATGTCAGCGACTCGCAGATCAACTTCCAGCTTCCGTTTGAAACCTTCGGGCGCTCCGAGGTGGAGCTGGTCGTCGATAACAACGGCTCTTTGAGCGGGCCGCTGCCCGTGCAGGTAGTGCCGATCGCGCCGGGCATCTTCACTTACGGCAACAACCGCGCCGTGGTGGTCAACGCCGACAATTCGGTGAATGCGGCGGGCAACGGAGCG
>DASQHK010000460.1:0-1966 GCA_035632135.1 Bryobacterales bacterium | reverse complement strand
GCCACCTTAAAGATACGATGCTGCGCTCCGACGGCGATGTAGTACACGCCCGAGTTGTTGGGGTCGATTGCTACAGCATCGGGACTGGCGAGGTTGGCCGCCAGCGGAGCCACTCCGTTAGGGCCGCCGCCGGCGAACGTGATGATGTTTTGACCACTCGCGCCCAGCACGAAACTGAGGGCCACGCAAGAAAGAATGATGGAAGGACGCATGACTAGAACCCTCCTCCGACGAACCGGGGCGCCAGTTCGATCAGCCGCTGCTGCGGCTTGCCTTTGCCGTCTTTGTAAGTGATTTGAACGGTGGGGGAAGCGCCGTGGCGCCAGCGGTTGTATTCCTCTTTCGGGATGATGAAGGTTTCGCTGAGGTGACCGCTCTCGCGCCGCCGGAAGGAGATCGTGCCCAGGGAGCCGAGCGATTTCAGGGGCTCCCGCGAGTCCTGCAAGGTGACTTTGGCGTTGGTCAAGTCGGCGTCGCTGTAATTGAACAGCCGCAGGGCCAGCGTCACGCGAACTTGAACACCCAGGTCGGTGACGTGGCTGAGCTGATACAGAGCTGCGAAGTCACGACCGCCCGCGGCCGCCGCCGGAGGAGCCGCGAGAGTTCCAATGGCTAAGAGTATTAGAAATATCGAAAAAGGAAACCTCGGTGATCCCATGTGACCTCCTTCGCCTAAGCGACCGCGAACAGCCTTGATGCCCGCGGGCCGGAATCAACCCCAGTCTATACCTATGAGACTTGAGAGTTCTAGTACTTATGAGAGCTTTTTTGCCCTACGCGAGTAGTACAAAAGTTTCGTCCGGCATTGGGACTACTGGTGGGTCAGACCACTCAGAAGTGGATGGCCACGGGTGGGGGATCCCACCACCACCCGGGCTGGAAAGGAAGCGGCTAGTCGCGTTTCGGAAGGGGGGCGATGCGGATGCTGCGGAAATCGAGGTTGGTGGTCGGGTCGTGGGCCTGGAGGCCGATGGGGCCGGCCGTCAGGCGGGCCTGGGTGCGCCCTTCGGAGCCTTCTGGCCGGTTGTCGTAATAGTTGCTCACCTGAAAACCGTTGACCCAGACGCTAATCTGTCGCCCTTGGGCCACAATGGTATTGGTGAAGAACTCGTTGTCATTGCTCACCACGCGGCGAGCTGGCTGGAAATGGTAGATGCCGCCGGTTCCGTAATCGACGGCTAGGGCGCGATTGCCTTCTCGGTACTCATTGCGAACTTGAGACTCATAGCCATTCCAGAACTTGCCTTTCTCGCCGCGAAAAAAAATGCCGCTATTGGGGTGGTGAGCCTGGTTAAGGGCATTGCAGCGGGCTTCGAGCTGCAGGACAAAGTCATCCCAGGCCAGATCGGTCTCAAGCTCGCCGGCGCCCCGCTCGACATGAATGGCGCCGTCACGAACGGTCCACTCCGCGGCCGCCTTGCTGCCGGGGCGATCCAGGCGTGCCCAGCCGGTCAGGTCCTTGCCGTTGAAAAGGGGTCGCAGGTTGAGAGGGCGCAGTTTGATGTTGCGAAACTCGACCTTCCTGCCACGGTTATATTGCAGGCCGATGACGCCGACGGCATGCTTGGAGACCGCCGCGTCCAGCACCTTCTTGCCGTTGTAAAGGACGACGAAATGGCTGCCGGCTGCAGTGATCTCGAAGCTGTTCCACTGCCCGGGAACGATCGTGGCCTGGGAAGCTTTGGCGTAGTTGACCAGACTGCCGGTGTTGTAGCCGGCGGGGTGCTGATCGTAGATTTGCAGCTCGTAGCCGGTAAGATTGGGCGCCCCTTCGCGGGCTGCGCGCAGAAAGATGCCGCTGTTGCTGTCGGCGGCGGTGCGAAACTCGAGTTTGAGAATGAAGTCGGCAAACTCCGTGGTGGCGCCAAGCCAGCCGCCGTCGGCCGAGTCGGCGACCAGGGCGCCGTTGGAGATTCTCCATTCGGCGGCGCCGTGCGGCTCCCAGCCGAACATGGTCTCGCCATCC
>DASQHK010000459.1:0-6512 GCA_035632135.1 Bryobacterales bacterium | reverse complement strand
CGAGCCGCTTGGTGAACGCGATGTTGAATTGCACGGAAGCCTCGGCGCAGATGAAGCTGTCGCGCTGCACCAGCATCACCTGGCCCGCGGCCAGCTCGATGGGCTGCAATTTTCCGGGGTAGTCGCCGGCAAAGCCGACCTCGCCCTCGCCGTTGCGGGTCCGGAAATAAGTAAAGAACAGAGACTCGCCGGTAACGGTGCGCCGCAGAACGCCCATGAGCTTTTCGCCCATCGTTTCGCCGCTCATGCGCGTCTGCCAATCGACGTTGGCTGTCTTATAGACCATCTTGCCGGCCTCGGCGTAGAGTTCCTGGCCGGGCTTGAGCTGGATGCGGGCCACCTGCAGGTTGCTCCCCTCGACCGCGTATTAGAGCGGTGGAGCGGCGGGCGCCGGGGCGGCCGGAGATGCTGCGCCGGCGCGAGCGCCGCACGAGCTGCAAAAGCCCGCTCCTTCGGCCATCTTGGATCCACAAGAGGTGCAGAAAGCCATCGATACCCGATCCTCGTTGGAAAGCGATGGGCCCGCGCTTGCGGCGCAAGGGACACCGCCACCCTCGACGATGAGCATCCAGAATAACAAGAATCAGTCAGAGACGAGGCTGAGGAGAAGACCAAACGGCAACCGGAAAATGACTAAGACCGGCCAGCATCTTCCGCCGGTTTCCCAAAGCGCGCCACCGCTATCCGGCCTGCGAGAGCAGGCTCAGGACCTTCGAAAAGATCGTGTTGATCCCGCCACTCACGGGAGGAAACGCGGCTGCCACCGCTACCGTAACGAACCCGGCCATCAAGGCATACTCCACCAGATCCTGGCCGGTGGTTTGTTTCCAAAGCCGCGCCGCGAGGTCCTGCATAAACTTTTTCATCGTCTTTTTCCGTGTGCCAAGTCTTAGCGCCATACGCGCTGTAGACCACCATGATAAAGACGCCGTGGACCAGATCACAATTGGGCGGCGGACATACTTTTGCTATGACCAGGGGTCTACCACTCCTGGCATAGGCGGAGGCGATCGGGGTGTTAGGCGTTTCTGGCCCGAATCAGGACCGAGCGAACGTGCTCAAAGACTTTTTCCACAGAGTCGCCAATAGGGTCTAGAGTTGCCGCGGCGGACAGAGCGACGAAGCCGGCCATAAGGGCATATTCGACCAGATCCTGGCCCTCATTACATTTCGCGAGAAGCATCTCGTACTTCCAGCCGAGGCGCAACAAAATGGCTCTGGTTGTGTTGGTGAGATTACGAAGATCTGTCATAGCCCAGCGTCGCATCCGATTACGCGCCTCCGAGCCTAATCCTAGCGGGGCACGGACCGTACCCGCAATTCAGCGACGGTAATATTCGTTCTCTATCGAGCGAGATATGACCAAGGGATGGTCATTGAGGACTAAGGGTCATACGAACAGGGATCAGGGCGTCGTCAGTAACTTCCACGGTCTGGCGCGAGGAGCCCGCGCCTTCTTTCGTGGCGGCGATCACGTGGGCGCCGGGTGGCAGCTTGAGCTGCAAAGGCGTTTGACCATCCACCGCCTTGCCGTCCACGGTGACGGCGGCGCCGGGCGGGTTGGTGGCGAGCATCACAGTGCCCACCACCGGACGCAGAGCGAGCTGCACGTCCACCGGCTTGCCGGCCACCACGACCTCGCGGCTCTCGGCATGAAAGCCGGTCTGGGTGAACAACAAAGTGTGACGGCCGTTGCCGACCGGGACCGAGCAGGGCGTGGTGCAAGCCGCATCATCCTTGCTATCGACCACCACGCGCGCTCCCGGAACGGTAGTAGTAATATTTATGACGCGGCCGGCCTTCGGGACTTCGCCGGTGGAAGCCGGCGGGGCGGCGGGCTTGGCCGCGGTCGGTTTCTCGACCGGCGCCTTGCCGGCTGATTCGGGTGGCGCGCTCGAAGCAGCCTCCGGCGCCGGAGCCGCGGGCGCAGCACTCGGTGCGGGTGCAGGCGGCTGGGGCTTTTCAAGGGGCGGCGGCGTGCTCGGAGCGGCGGCTGATTGAGAAGCGCTTTCAGAAGGAGCAGGCGCGGGAGACTGGCTTCGCTGCCAGAAAACCACTCCTCCGACCGCAACCGCCGCCACCACCAGGGCCGCCACCAGTCCGGTGCGGCTTTTGCGAGGCGGCTCCTCGAATATCGGCGGAGCCGGCAGCGTCTCTTTCGGCGCAGCCGCTGCCGGCTGGACCGCGGGCTCCGGCGCGGGTTCCCGGACTTCCGGCTTGGCTTCGACTTTGGCTTCGAGCGGCGGCAGCTTCTTCTCGGCCGGCGCCGGCTCCACGGGCCGCAAGGCCGCCGGCGCTTCTTTCATCTCGAGCGGCGGCAGCTTCTTCTCAACAGGGACAGGGGGCGGCGGCGCTGCGAGCTTGGTCTCTTCCAGGGCTGGCGCCTCGGCTGTTAACTTCGGCGCCATGGGAGACACCACGGTTTCCAGGTCCTGCGGCGAAGCAGGCGCGGCCTGCTGCGCCCCCACCGCTTCGGCTCTCTGGTCCGGCAGGGTCGCCATCGCCGGATCGCTCGCCTCGGCCCCGGCGTACATCGACGGCAATTTCCGGACGGTCGGCGTCAGATTGGCTGTCTGGGCGACGGCCAATTGCAGCGCCTCGGCAAACTCCTTGCAGCTCTGGTAGCGGTCGGCCGGCTCCTTGGCCAGCGCCCGCATCACGACCGCGTTCACTTTGGAGCCAACGCTCGGATTCAGCTCCTTGGGAGGAACCGGATTCTCGCTGACGATCTTGAAAATGACGGTCGTAATGCTGTCGCCGGAGAACGGCTTCTGGCCGGTCAGCATCTCGTAGAGCACCACCGACAGCGAAAACATATCGGAGCGGCCGTCGACCACCGCCCCGCGCACCTGCTCCGGCGACATGTAGCTGGGCGTGCCCATCACCGTGCCGGTGTGCGTGAACTTCGAGGAGGTGATGCGGGCGATTCCGAAGTCGGTGATCTTCACCGCCCCCTCGTTGTTCACCATGATGTTGCCGGGCTTGATGTCGCGATGGATGATGCCCTTGGAGTGCGCGTAGTCCAAGGCGATGGCCGTTTGGGTGGCCACCGAAACCACGTACTTCGCGTCGTCGACCGTCCCCTGCTCGAGCATCTTTTCGAGCGTCTGGCCTTCGACAAACTCCATGGCGATGTAGGCCAGGCTGGCTTCTTCGGCAATATCGTAGATGGTGACGATTCCGGGGTGGGAAAGGATGCCGGCGGACTGTGCCTCGCGGAACAACCGGCTGCGAAGCTGCTCGCGCTCCTCCGGGTGGGCCAAGTCGTTCAGGCGGATGGTCTTGATCGCCACCATGCGGCCGATGGTGGGGTCCTGCGCTTTATACACCACCCCCATGGCGCCGCGACCTAGCTCCGACAGGACTTTGTAGCGACCGATCTGCTCTAGCAAGAAGAAAGCTCCGCCTCCCGTACTCTACCATAGTGCGCAAGGGGGGGTGGCGGGTGAATATTGGAAAAAAAAGAGCGGCCCCGTTAGCATCCGGCCAAGCTGGGCTTGCAGACGGTAGTCCTGGCCGGGTTGGTGTGCCAGGCCCCCGCTCGCACCGGTTTGAGCCGATCCCGGTCGCCCGCGGCGCTCCGCGCGTGGACGGGACCGGCGCCAGGGATTGGCGGGACTTTGCCAGCACTGCTTACGCGGCGGCGTTAGTGACCACCGAGGACAAGCGGCTGAAGATCGTGCTGAAGCTCCGGCTTACGTTGGGAAGCGCGCCGCCGGCGGCAACCGCCACCAGCCCGGCAAGCAGCGCGTATTCCACCAGGTCCTGTCCCCGCTCGCTGCGAAGCAGCCGCATCAGCGTAACGTAAAATTTCGTCATCTAGTGATTCTCCTTTGTCGTGGCGGCCTTTTCGGCCGGTATCGAGAAGCATCGCCTCTCTGCATCCACCATAACCGGCGCGCGATCACGTAACAATGACACAAAGCTCTCGTTTTGCGGGGGTACCAGGGGTTTAGCGCGGAGCGGCGGGACGGTGGTACCGGCGCGCTAGGCCGAGAGCCCCCGAGTTGTACTTTGTGACAAAAAGTACCTGACAACGTTTGGGGGGGCGGACGCTAAGATGCGGTCATGACACGAGTGAAAGCCTGGATGGGCGGCTGCCTGCCGCTCGCCTGCTTCCTGGCGGGCTGCGTGAACCTGCAGCCCGACACTCCCCTGACCGCGGCCGCCGGCGCCGGCCGCAATGACGAGGTGAAGACGCTGCTCGCCCAGGGCGCGGACGTGAACGCTCCGGGCGGGGCGAGCATTACGCCCCTCGCCACGGCCGCGCGGGCCGGCAACGTGGAGACGATCGCGATTCTGTTGAAGGCCGGCGCCGATCCCAACCTGCGCAGCGGCTTTGCCGGCTGGGCGCCCGTGATGCATGCCATTCACAAAGATCAGGAACGGGCGATGCTGGCGCTGCTCGAGGCCGGCGCGGACCCCAATCGCGGCGGCGCGAACGGCTACACGCCGCTGATGATGGCCGCCGGCTACGGTTACGCGCAGATGGCGCGCGACCTGCTCGATTACGGCGCCGATCCTTACGCCGAGAGCCGCGACGGCGCAACCGCGCTGAGCTTCGCGGTGGGCGGCGTGCCCGACATTGACCGCTTCACGCTGTGCGCCTGCCAGCCGGGCGTGGTGAAAGCTCTGCTGGACCGGGCCCCGAATCTGCGCTTGCCGGACAATTTCTCCGGCCGCGCGGCCCTGTGGCTGGCGCGCCTGGGGAGGTGCCCGGAAGTGGTGGGCCTGGTGGAAGGCCGGAAGAGCGCGAAGGCCGGAGCGTAGCGCAATCTCTGCTCTGGGGCGGGCCGCTTACGGACGGCCGATGCTCGCGTATTCGAATCCGCGCCGGCGCATTTCCTCGGGCTGAAACATGTTGCGCCCATCGATAATCAGGGGGCGGGCCATGGACTGGCGCAAGCGCTCCCAATTGGCTTCCCGGAACTGCTTCCATTCGGTGAAAATGACGAGCGCGTCGGCGCCCGCGGCGGCCTCTTCGGCCGAGGAACAGTAGAGGATGCGGTTCGATCCGTCGGGCAGGGCGGCGCGAGCTTCGTCCATCGCGCGCGGGTCGTAGGCGGCGACGGTCGATCCCTCGGCGAGCAGCCTCTCGATCACCGTCAGCGCCGGGGCGAAGCGCACGTCGTCGGTTTCCGGCTTGAACGCCAGGCCCCAGGCGGCGATGCGCTTGCCCTTCAGCACCCAGACCTCGTGCTTGATCTTGAGAAAGAACCGCTCCATCTGCTCGTTGTTGATGCGCTCGACCTCGCGCAGCAGCCGCAGGTCGTAGCCGTTTTTCTCGGCGATGTGAACGAAGGCTTGCAGGTCCTTGGGAAAGCAGAAACCGCCGAAGCCGATGCCGGCGTGCAGAAAGCTGGGGCCGATGCGCGGGTCGAGACCCATGCCGAGGGCCACCTGCTCCACGTCGGCGCCCACGCGCTCGCAGAGGTTGGCGATGGCGTTGATAAAGGAAATTTTCGTGGCCAGGAAGGAATTGGAGGCGTGCTTGATGACCTCGGCGCTGTTGCGGTTGGTCACGACGAGCGGCGTGGCGCGGCCCTTCCATTCGCACTGCGGATGGATGGGGCAGGGGAAACACTGGCGCAGGATGGGGTCGTAGATTTCACGCAGCAGCTTTTCGGCGCGCTCGCTCTCCACGCCAATCACGGTGCGCTGCGGGTGGAGGAAGTCGGCGGCCGCCGTGCCCTCGCTCAGGAACTCGGGGTTGGAAGCGATGTCGAACGGGGCGGAGCTGCCGTAGATCTTCATGGTCGCGTCAATGCGGTCTCCGGTGAGCACCGGCACGGTGCTCTTCTCGACGATGAGCTTGTACGAGTTGGAGTGCGTGGCGATCTGGCGCGTGACCTTCTCGACGCTGGAGAGGTCGGCCTCGCCGTCGGGCAGGGGGGGCGTTCCCAGACAAAGGAAAATCACCGATGCATCATTGATGTGGGGCTCGAGATCGGAGAAGAACCGGATGCGGCCGCGCTCGCGGTTGGCGCGGAGCAGTTCGTCCAGGTGCGGCTCGTAGAAGGGCGTCTCGCCGCGCGAGAGGGCGCCGATCTTGCGCTGGTCCAGGTCGTGGCAGCCGACCTCGTGCCCGATTTCGGCGAAGCAAAGCCCCACCACCAGGCCCACGTGACCGGTGCCGATCACCGTGATCTTCATCGCACGAACTCCACGTAGCCGTGCTTCTCGAGAAATTTGAAGTAGCCGAGGAAATCAAACTTGACCGGGCCGACTTCGAGCCGGGTGAGGCGGATGACCTCGGCCAGGTTGCGCTTGCCGTCGCACCAATACAGAGCCGTGACCGGCGGCCCGGAAAATGAAGCGGCGGGATAGCCCTCGCGCCGATCGGGCGGGAGGTCGTCGAGGGTGATCGTGCCGAGGCGCTTGCGGCGGACGATGATGCGGGCGGCCTCCGGGTCGGGCGGCGGCGCGAGAGGATGAATCTCGCCCAGGCCGAGTTCTCTTGCGCCGGCCTGGACGGCGCGCTCGACGCGCGACTTCTGCTCTGCGGCGAAGCC
>DASQHK010000458.1:0-6372 GCA_035632135.1 Bryobacterales bacterium | reverse complement strand
GTATGCGCGCGTTGGCCCCGGCACCGGAGGTACAATAGAAGCAGCTCTCCGACCATGCTAGAAACCCTGTTCGCCAAGGTCTTCGGCACCAAACACGACCGCGAAGTCAAGAAGATGCGGCCGATGGTGGCGGCCATCAGCGACCTCGAGCCGGCGATCGAAAAGCTCAGCGACGAGGAGCTGGCCCGCAAGACCATCGAGTTCCGCGAGCGGCTGGCCAGCGGCGCCACGCTCGACGACCTGCTGCCCAAGGCTTTCGCCGTCTGCCGCGAGGCGGGCCGGCGCGTGCTCAACATGCGCCACTTCGACGTGCAGCTCATCGGCGGCATGGTGCTGCACAGCGGGCAGATCTCGGAGATGAAGACCGGCGAAGGAAAAACGCTCGTCGCCACCCTGCCCGTGTACCTCAACGCCCTCGAAGGCAAAGGCGTCCACGTGGTCACCGTCAACGACTACCTGGCCAAGCGCGACTCGGAGTGGATGGGCAAGCTGTACAAGTTCCTCGGCCTGTCGGTCGGCGTGATCGTCCACGACCTCGATGACGAGGAGCGCCGGCAAAGCTACGCCGCCGACGTCACCTACGGCACCAACAACGAGTTCGGCTTCGATTACCTGCGCGACAATATGAAGTTCGACCTCGCCGATTGCGTGCAGCGCGGCCACAACTACGCCATCGTGGACGAGGTCGACTCCATTCTCATCGACGAGGCCCGCACGCCGCTCATCATCTCCGGCCCCAGCGAGGAATCCACCGACAAGTACTACAAGATCGACCGCATCATCCCCAAGCTCGTCAAGGGCGAAGTGATCGAAGGCAAGACGCCGGAGGAGCGCTACACCACCGGCGATTTCACCATCGACGAAAAGAACCGCACGGCGGCGCTCACCGAGGAGGGCGTGGCCAAGGTCGAGCGGCTGCTGAGTATCGACAACCTTTACGACCTGGCCAACTTCGAGACGCTCCACCACGTGCAGCAGGCCCTCAAGGCGCACTCCCTGTTCCACCGCGACAAGGACTACGTGGTCAAGGACGGCGAGGTCATCATCGTCGACGAGTTCACCGGCCGCCTCATGCCCGGCCGCCGCTGGTCCGACGGCCTGCACCAGGCTGTCGAAGCCAAGGAGAAGGTCAAGATCGAGCGCGAGAACCAGACCCTCGCCACCATCACCTTCCAGAACTATTTCCGCATGTACAAGAAGCTGGCCGGCATGACCGGCACGGCCGACACCGAGGCGGCCGAGTTCGGCAAGATCTACAAGCTGGACGTCGTGGTCATCCCCACCAACCGGCCGATGATCCGCATCGAGAACCCGGACACCGTCTACCGCACCGAGGAAGAGAAATTCCGCAACGCGGCGAAAGAGATCAAGGCCTTGAACGAGAAGGGGCAGCCGGTGCTGGTGGGCACCATCTCCATCGAGAAATCGGAGAAGCTGTCCGGGATCTTGAAGAAGATGGGCGTGAAGCACGAGGTGCTCAACGCCAAGCAGCACGAGCGCGAAGCGTTCATCGTGGCGCAGGCCGGGCGCAAGAGCGTGGTCACCGTGTCGACCAACATGGCCGGCCGCGGCACCGACATTCTGCTCGGCGGCAACGCCGAGTTCATGGCCAAGGAGCACTTCCGCAAGGCCGGCAAGAACCCCGACCTGCTGCCCAAGCAGGAGTGGGACGAGATCTACCGGAAGTACAAGGAGCAGTGCGACCGGGAGCACGACGAGGTGGTGGCGCTCGGCGGACTGCATATCCTGGGCACGGAGCGGCACGAGGCCCGCCGCATCGACAACCAGCTCCGCGGCCGCGCCGGCCGCCAGGGCGATCCCGGCAGCTCGCGGTTTTTTCTGTCGCTGCAGGACGACCTGCTGCGCATCTTCGGCGGCGAGCGCATCCAGAAGCTGATGCTGCGGCTGGGCATGGAAGAGGACGTGCCCATCGAGTCGCGCATGATCTCCAAGCGCATCGAGGCCGCGCAGAAGGCCGTCGAGGCGCAGAATTTCGAGTCGCGCAAGCACCTGCTCGAATACGACGACGTGATGAACAAGCAGCGCGAGGCCGTGTACGGCCTGCGCCGCCGGCTGCTCGAGGGCATGGACCAGAAGGAGTACCTCCAGGAAATCATGCGCGACCTGGTCGGCACCTTCGTCGATCTGCGCTGCCCGCCCAAGGCCCACCCCGATACCTACGACTACGATGGCCTGCACAGCGACGTGCTCAGCCAGTTCGGCGTGAAGGTCGACCACCTCAATCTGCGTGAGGTGAGCCGGCAGGGGATGGTCGACGAGATCAGCGAGCTGCTCAATCGCCGCTACGCCGAGAAAGAAGCGCTGATCGGAGCCGAGGCCATGCGCTACCACGAGCGCATGATCATGCTCCAGATCCTGGACTCGCAGTGGAAAGACCACCTGCTTTCCATGGACCACCTGAAGGAGGGCATCGGCCTGCGCGGCTACGGGCAAAAGGACCCGCTGGTCGAGTACAAGAAAGAGTCCTACGACATGTTCCAGGCGCTGATGGACCGCATCGAGGACGAGACGCTGCGCTACCTGTTCTTCCTCCAGCCGGTGCAGCTCCAGCAGGTGGGCAACCCGGACGAGGGCGACGAGCTGGAGGAAGTGGCGGAGCGGCAGCGCGAGGAAGCCCGCCAGGAAGCGGCCCGCAGCTCGCTCGAAGATTTCACGCGCAACATCAAGCGCAAGAAGGAGCGCGAGTTGGCCGAGCTGCAACTGGTCGGCGCCGGCGGCGGCGGCGGGACCATCACCCAGGTGATCAAGGGCGAGAAGGTCGGCCGCAACGATCCCTGCCCCTGCGGCAGTGGAAAGAAGTACAAGAAATGTCACGGGGCCTGAAAGACCGGTTCACGCCAAGGCGGAGTTCTTCTTTGCGAATCTTGGCGTCTTTGCGTGGGATTCCGGGCCTGAAAAAGCGGTTCACGCCAAGGCGCAAAGAAACGCCAAGGCGGCTGAGTTTTTTTTCTTCTTCTTCTTTGCGAATCTTGGCGTCTTTGCGTGGGATTCCGGGGATTCTCCTGTTGCTGGCGCTCCCTGCCCTGGCCGCGGACGCCATGCTGCCCCTGCGGCTGGGCGACTTTTACCAGACCGGCAAGGCCCAGGAATATAAGCCCGCCGATCCGAAGCTGTTCGAGGAATACGGCTTCGACGCCGGCGAGCGGGCGCAGTTTGCCGCCGGAGAGAGGAAGCTCGAGGTCACCGCCATCCGCGCCAACGATCCCACCGGCGCGGTCGGCATCTATGAATGGCTAAGACCTGCCGGCGGCAAGAAGGCCGATCTGGGCGAGCGCGCCGTGGAGGCGGGCGACCTGACCTGCCTGCGGCTCGGCAACTATGTCGTGATCCTGAAGGGCGCCCCGCCCGATCCCGACGTGCTCAACGCCATGCTGAGCGTTTTGCCGCGCTACGAGCACGGCGCCGCCCCGCCGCTGCTGCATGAAATGCCCCAGGACGGCCTCATCCCCAACACCGAGCGCTACGTGCTGGGGCCGGTCGCGCTCCAAAGGCTGGCTCCCTTCATTCCGCCGTCGGTGGCCGGCTTTCACCTCGGCGCCGAGGCGCAGATGGCCGAGTACGAAGCCAGCGGCGGCCGGCTGAAGATGATGCTGTTCAGCTACCCCACGCCGCATCTGGCCCGTGCCCAGCTCGAAGAGTTTCAGAAAACGCCGAAGATCATGGCCAAGCGCAGCGGCGTGCTCATCGGCGTGGTGCTCAACCCCTTCTCCCAGGACGAGGCCGAGAAGCTGCTGGCGCACGTGCGCTACGAGGCCACGCTGAGCTGGGACACGCCGCGGCCCACCAAGAAAGACAATGTCGGGGACCTGATCCTGAACATCCTGCTGCTGTGCGCCATCATCGTGGGCATCGCGCTGATCGCCGGGCTGGGAGTGGGCGGCGGACGAATCCTGCTGGCCCGGATGTTTCCCGGCCGGTGGGTCGACTCCCCGGCGGACCAGCAAATCATCCGTTTGCACCTGAGCGACCGATAATCATCCTATTTTGTTATAGATGCGGCGAAAACCGCCGCTCCCAAGCCCGCCGAACCGCCGCCGGAACGCGCTGTGGAAATCTCGCCCTCTTCCAGCCGGTTCTAAACAAATGACTTGCGAGGAAAAATTTATTCGGATTTCCCCTTGACTTGGCCCCTGTGGGGAAATAATATCCGATCAAAAGTTCTCGACGGCCTGCTACACCGTCGAAACGTTTTCTCCCTTGGAACATCAGTTCCCTCGAGAGAGGGGATTCTCAGTTGCTCACCAGAGGCACAGGCCTCTGGTGAGCATTTTTGTTTGTGCCGTCCGCCAGGGTCTTGGGTCTAGCAGTCTATCGGTTCGAGTCCCTGGCCCTTGCTCTTGCGATGCGCGGTCTCACGAACTCCTCCCAGTCGCTCGTTGCGTAAAACCAGTTCCCCTCCAGTCCGCGGAAGATGGTTGCGATGTTGCGCCGGTAGAATGCATCGCCCTTCCCGGGCAGGTAAACGAAACCCTGGCGCATCGCAGGATCATAATCGTAAGACACGACATACACGAGAACGGGATCGCTCACCCGGCAGTTTTCACGCCGGCGGCAGCCCGCGTAGAATGACACCTCGCAATGTTGAAGTCCGGGCGGCGGTTGCGCGACGACGCCCTTCGGCCAGTCGATGATGAAGGGGTTGAAACGGCCGGTCTCCTGCGGGCCACTCGTGCTGGTTCCCGGACCGACCCAGACGCTGAACTCTCCGACGTTGGGATAGATCTCGATCGGGGTTGCAAGGCCCGTGCCCTTGATCGTGACCTTGACAATGTCCCCTTTCGCGAGGAGTGATGCGGGCGCGAGCGACATTAGCAAGAGACTGCACGCCGCGGCGGAGGCTCCCTTCATATACCACCTCCCTTGCTGATCGCCTCAATTATGCAGTGCTTCTCAGAGATGGGCTGGGCCCATGCCGCGCTACAACTGCCTCACCTGGCGCTGCCAGGCCAGGAAGTAGACGGCGACGGCGGCCAGCAGAACGCCGTTGCCCAGCAGCGCGGCCCCGGGCGAGGCGGCTTTGGCGAGGAAGCCGGTGACCAGGTTGCCGAGCGGCATGCCGCCGCGAAAGGCGACGTTGTACACGCTCACGATGCGGCCGCGGAGATCTTCGGGGGCGAGCAGTTGCACCAGGGCGCTGATCATGGTGAACACCGCGATCAGAGAGACGCCGGCGAAAAACAGAAAGACGCAGGAGAGCGTGTAAGAACGAGACTGCGCGAAGGCTGCGACGAAAACGCCGAGCGAGACCAGCATCAGCAGCGCAGTGCGGCCCTTGCGCGGCACGTGTCCCATCCAGGCGCAGACCAGCGCGCCGATCACCGACCCGGCGCCGGAGACGGCGAGCATGGTGCTGTAGCCTTGCGCGCCCATGCCGAAAACGTCCTTGGCGAACGACGGCAGGAAGGTGATGAGCGGGATGCCGAGCCCGGTGGTGCAGAAGGCCAGCACAATCAGCGCCAGCATGGAGCCGTGGTGATAGACGAAGCGCAGGCCCTCGCGCAGGCTGAACAAAATGCGCTCTTCGGTCTTCTTGGGGATGAACTGGATGTGCAGCATCATCAGCGAGACGATCACGGCCACGAAGGAGAGCCCGTTGAGCGCGAAGCAGACGGCCATGCCGACCCACTTGATGGCGAATCCGGCGATGACCGGCCCGATTACGCGGGCGAGGTTGAACTGGATGGTCATCAGGGCGATGGCGTTGGCGAGATGCGGCGGCTCGACCAGCGACGGGATGAGCGCCTGGTACGCAGGGCCGCCGAAGGATTGCGCCACCCCATTGATAAAAACCAGCACCAGGATGTGCCAGATGTGCACCTTGCCTGTCCACACCAGCAGGGCGAGGATGAAGGCGGAGGTCATCTGCGTGTACTGCGAGGCCATGAGGAGCTTGCGGCGGTCCATGCGGTCGGCGACGACGCCGCCGATCAGAGAGAACAGCAGGATGGGCGCGCCGGCGAGGAAGGCGGTGACGCCCAGCCACACCGTCGAGCCGGTGAGCGAATAGACGAGCCAGCTTTGGGCGACTTCCTGGAGCCAGGTGCCGGTGGTGGAAGTGAAGGCGCCGGTCCAAAGCAGGCGGAAATTGCGGTACTCAAAGGCGCGGAAGGTGGTGGAAAACAGGCCGGCACCCGGATACTCCCGGGCCGCGTTTTCGGTCTGCTCCAGCCGAGACGGCATGATAGATAGGACGGCGCGAAATCCCCGATGGTATCATGCCCGCTTGAGGAGCCGGGATGTCGAACACGAAGTTCGCGTTAGGGGTTGACTTCGGCACCGAGTCGGGCCGCGTGATGCTGGTGCGGGCGGACGGCGGCGAAGAAGTGGCCTGGAGCCAGGTTCCCTACGCGA
>DASQHK010000457.1:0-6256 GCA_035632135.1 Bryobacterales bacterium | reverse complement strand
CGGCAAGATCATCGCCGAGGCCATGGAAAAGGTCGGCAAAGACGGCGTCATCACGGTCGAGGAGTCGAAGACCATGGAGACGGTGCTCGACGTGGTGGAGGGCATGCAGTTCGACCGCGGCTACCTCTCGCCTTACTTCGTTACCGACGCCGAGCGTATGGAGTGCGTGCTCGAAGATCCCTACATCCTGATTCACGAGAAGAAGATCAGCAACATGAAGGACCTGCTGCCGCTGCTGGAGCAAATTGCCCGCTCGGGCAAGCCGCTGCTGATCGTGGCCGAGGAAGTGGAGGGCGAGGCCCTGGCCACGCTGGTGGTGAACAAGCTGCGCGGGACTCTGAACGCCGCGGCAGTCAAGGCGCCGGGCTTTGGCGACCGCCGCAAGGCCATGCTCGAAGACATCGCCATTCTGACCAACGGCAAGTCGATCATGGAAGAGACGGGCATCAAGCTGGAGGGTGTGAAGCTCGAAGATCTGGGCCGCGCCAAGCACGTCACCATCGATAAGGACAACACGACGATCGTGGAGGGCGCCGGCACCAAGAAGGCGATTGAGGGCCGCGTGAAGCAGTTGCGGGCGCAGGTCGAGGATACTACCTCTGACTACGACCGCGAGAAGCTGCAAGAGCGGCTGGCAAAGCTGGTGGGCGGCGTGGCGATCATCAAGGTCGGCGCGGCAACCGAGACGGAGATGAAGGAGAAGAAAGCTCGTGTCGAGGACGCCATGCACGCGACGCGGGCGGCGGTGGAAGAAGGCATCGTGCCCGGCGGCGGCGTCGCCCTGGTGCGAGCCATCCCGGCGGTGAAGAAGCTGAAACTCGAAGGCGATGAGCAGACTGGCGCCGGTATCATCCTGCGGGCGCTCGAGGAGCCCCTGCGCCAGATCGCATCCAATGCTGGCGAGGAAGGCTCGATCGTGGTGGAGAAGGTGAAGGCTGACAAGAGTGTCAACTTCGGTTTCAACGCCGCGACCGGGCAGTACGAGGACCTGGTCCAGGCCGGCGTGATCGACCCCGCCAAGGTCGTCCGCTTCGCGCTCCAGAACGCCGCCTCGATCGCGGGGCTCATGCTAACCACGGAAGCGTTGATCAGCGAGATCCCCGAAAAAGGGTTCGCTCCGCTCCCCGGGACATCCGGCGACGGGATGTACTAGCACCTTCGACACACAGGCGCACGCATGACTCTGAAACTCACCGTTGAAGAACTGAGGTTGTTAGCCGCTCTGGCATCGGATCAGCTATTCCGCAAGGAATTCATCGAGTGAAAAATGCCCGGCCATAGATCCGACCCCGGGGAAATGAGCCTCGGTAAGGCGCTGGTTGAACGCCTCAGGCTGATGGTTGCGGAGAGATCTCCAAAGAAACACCTCCCCCGCGAGGGGAACTGGTTGGCGCTCCGAGCAGGCCTCCCACAATGGTCCCCAGCCCATCTGAGAGGGCGCTTGGCGGAGCCGAGCCGGACTGACGAATCGGCCGCGAGGTGGCGCCGAGTATCACAGGAGAACATATGAAGTTTTTATACATGGGTTTCAGCCACGAAACAACGGGAGTAAGGCTATACAGTTTTGAAGGAGTCGCTTCACAGGGAATTCGTAAAGACTTCTTGGTCACGGCGGATATTGCACTCCTGACCAAGCACCGCGTCCGCATTCAGGATGGGCCGATGATGTGTCTGCAACTCCTGGAGAGCTCCGCAGAAACGGAGCCACAATTGGAGTTCTTGGTTCTAACCGAGGCGGATATGCTGAACCACGTGCGTGCCAAGGCGGCCGAGAAGGCCACAAAAAAGAGGGCGAAACGGCCCTTCCACCCGGTAAATGCAGTGGCTGTCAGTATGGCATGGGGATCATAGCAGCCGCTTTGACCTCAATCGTGAAACTGAGCACCAAGACAATTCCTGAGCTTTTGTTCCGGTTGAGAGCACACCTGCGCGCAAACGCCTTGGAGCAGAAATATGCCGGTGACGAGCCACCGCTGCGGTCGGAGCTGTTCAGCGCCGACCAGATGCAGCAGCACGGCAGGACTCTGGCGGGCTCGCACAAGCTGAGCACGGGACGCGCTCCGGACCAGCTATTGCCACGGCTGGATGAGAACGAGGCCCTCCTGCTTGGGGTCCGTGACCTGCTGACAGAGGCAGTTCAGGGGAGCCGCCGTATTACGCCGGCCGGGGAATGGCTGCTCGACAACTTCTATCTGATCGAAGAGCAGATTCGCACGGCTAAGACACATTTGCCGAAGGGTTACAGCCGGGAACTGCCTCGCCTATTGAATGGACCATCGGCTGGTCTTCCGCGCGTGTATGACATCGCGCTGGAGACGATCTCGCACGGCGATGGGCGGGTGGATCCGGAAAGTCTCAGCAGTTTCGTGACAGCTTATCAAACGGTCACCGCCCTGAAGTTAGGTGAATTGTGGGCGCTCCCCATCATGCTGCGCCTGGCCCTGATCGAGAACCTCCGGCGCGTTGGAGCGCGGATCGCGGCCGACAGGATCGACCGAAGCCGCGCCGACTACTGGGCGGACCAGATGACGGAGACCGCCGAGAAGGACCCGAAGAGCCTAATTCTGGTGATCGCGGACATGGCGCGGTCGAGCCCGCCGATGGTGAGTTCGTTTGTGGCGGAATTTGCACGCCGGTTGCAGGGACAGAGCCCCGCTTTAGCATTGCCGCTCACCTGGATCGAACAGCAACTCTCCGAGTCCGGGCTGACGATCAAACAGTTGGTACAGTCGGAGAACCAACAACAGGCCGCCGACCAGATCTCCATCAGCAATAGCATCGGTAGCCTCCGATTTCTGGGGGCGATGGACTGGCGCGAGTTTGTCGAGACGATGAGCACCGTGGAGCAGACGCTACGGGAGGATCCGGGCGGAGTCTACGGCAGGATGGATTTTGCCACCCGTGACCGCTACCGTCACGTGGTGGAGAACATAGCCAAGAGCAGCCGGCTATCTGAAGGCGAGGTGGCGCGCAAAGCGGTTGAACTTGCGCAGGGCGGCGCAGTCAGGAATGCCGGCGGCCCTCAAGCGGCGCACGTTGGGTTCTACCTGATCGACAAGGGATTGCCGCGCCTCGAGCGATCGGTGGAGATGCACGTATCGCCGCTTGAGGCGCTTCAGAGACTGAGCCGCCGGTTTCCTTTGTTGCTTTATGCAGGCACGATCCTGCTGATTACGGTGATTTTGGCCGGGAGTTTACTGGCGAAGGCTTACGCCGGCGGGTTGCATAGCTGGAAACTCGGCCTGGTCGGCGTCCTCTCGCTGCTGTGCGTAAGTCATCTGGCCATAGCCCTGGTGAACTGGCTGGCGACGTTGCTGGCGAGGCCGCATCTGCTGCCTCGGATGGATTTCTCCGCAAGTATTCCGCCGGAATCGCGTACCCTGGTCGTGGTCCCGACCATGCTCATAAGTGCTCAGAACGTCGAGGATCTGATCGAGGCTCTGGAAGTACGGTTCCTGGCAAACCAGGACGATCACCTGCACTTCGGCCTGCTGACCGATTTTCGGGACGCACACCAGGAAAGACTGCCGGAGGACGAACCACTGTTGGGGCTCGCCCGGCAGAGAATCGAAGAGCTGAATCAAAAGTATAGGTCTGCAACAAGCAACGCGTTCTTCCTGTTTCATCGCCCGCGTCGATGGAATCCCCGAGAGCGGCTCTGGATGGGCTATGAGCGCAAGCGAGGGAAGCTTGCCGAATTGAATTCGTTTCTCCGCGGCGGAGCGCTTAGTGGGACAACGGATCGCTTCTCGCTCGTCGTTGGTGAGACCGCAGTTCTGGCGAACGTAAAGTACGTGATCACTCTGGACACGGATACGCAATTACCTCGCGATGCAGCGCGGCAGCTTGTGGGAGCGATGGCGCACCCGCTGAATCGTGCGCAGTATGACGAAAACAAGCACCGTGTCTGTGAGGGGTACGGAATCCTTCAGCCGCGCATGGCCGTGAGTCTCCCCGGTACGAACCGTTCCCGATATGCGCGACTCTTCGGAAGTGAGCCCGGCATCGACCCATACACGCGCGCCGTCTCCGACGTTTACCAGGATCTCTTCCAGGAAGGCTCATTCATTGGCAAGGGCATCTATGACGTCGATGTTTTTGAGCGGGCGCTCCAGGACCGTCTCCCCGAGAACCGGATCCTCAGTCACGATTTACTGGAAGGGTGTTATGCGCGAGCGGGGCTGTTGAGCGATGTGCAGTTATATGAGGAATATCCTTCCCGCTACAGCGCGGATGTGAGCCGCCGGCGTCGCTGGATTCGGGGGGACTGGCAGATTGCACGGTGGCTGCTGCCGGCGGTTCCCGGCTTCGACGCGCGGCGTCAGAAGAATCCGCTCTCGGCACTGTCCCGGTGGAAGATCTTCGATAACCTCCGGCGTAGCCTGGCGCCTTCGGCGTCGACACTTCTGCTGCTGCTGGGCTGGACGGTGTTGTCATCTGCCTGGTTTTGGACCTTGTCGGTGATCGGCATCATTCTGATCCCATCTTTGATTGCCGCCGTCCAGGATCTGCTGCTGAAGCGGGACGATGTTTTTTGGGGTCAGCACCTTGCGGCCGCCGGGCGCTCTGCTGGCAGGCACTTCGCGCAGGCCGCATTTATGCTGGCGTGTCTCCCTTACGAGGCATTTTTCAGTCTGGATGCGGTTGTGCGCACAGCCGGGCGGATGCTGGTAACGCAGAAGCGACTTCTCGAATGGAATCCGTCGAGCGACCTGGCCCTCGTGAATGGCCGCACCGACCTCGCCGGTTTTTGCCGCGCCATGTGGACCGCCCCTGCCATTGCCGCCGCCACGCTCCTCTATTTGATATTTTCGAGGCCAGGCGCGTTAGCTGTGTCGGGGCCTATACTGGGCCTCTGGTTTGCCTCGCCTGCAATCGCGTGGTGGATCAGCCGGCCGCTGGCCCGCCGCGCAGCAAGCCTCACGGCTGACCAGACCATTTTTCTCCAGAAGCTTTCCCGAAAAACTTGGGCGTTTTTCGAGACGTTCGTGGGCCCAGAGGATCATTGGCTCCCGCCGGACAGCTATCAGGAGCATCCCGTTGCTATGGTCGGGCATCGCACCTCGCCGACCAACATGGGGCTGGCGCTGCTCGCGAATCTGTCCGCCTACGACTTCGGCTACATTCCGGCCGGGCAGCTCATCGAGCGCACGGAGGATGCGCTTGCCACCATGGGGCGATTGGAACGCCACCGAGGCCACTTCTATAACTGGTACGACACGCTATCTCTGAAGCCGCTGCAACCGATGTACATTTCGACGGTGGACAGCGGCAACCTCGCGGGCCACCTGCTGACATTGCGGGCGGGCCTGCTCGCCCTTCCCGATCACGAGATCCTGTGGGCCCGAGTCTTTGAGGGGATCGCCGCTACCGCGAGAATTCTTGCAGACGCTGCGGGAGGAGCCGCTCCAGCCCAGCTCGTTCCGCTTCAGAAGGATCTGGCGGCCGCCTCCGGTTCGCCGCCGAACACACTCGCGGCAGCACGGCTGCGGCTCGACCAGTTGGCAGCATCCGCCGCGGAAGTGGCCAGTGCCCTGGGTGCCTCTCCGGACAGCGAAGCGAGGCGGTGGGCACACGCCCTCGCCCGGCAATGCCGGGCTGCGCTCGATGACCTGCCCAGCGTGCGCAACTTCTCCAGCATCAATGGTATTCCGACGCTGCGAGAACTGACCAAGCTGGAGGGGGAGCCGATCGCAATCCGCCGAGCCACAGAGAGAATTGCTGCCATTGAACGCTTGGCGACCGAAGCCGGCGAACTCGCCCGCATGGAATACGATTTTTTGTTTGACAAGGCGAGCCACCTGCTGGCGATCGGCTACAACGTGGGCGAGCGCCGAAGAGACTCGAGTTATTACGACCTGCTGGCTTCGGAAGCGAGATTGTGCACTTTCGTAGCGATTGCACAGGGACAACTGCCGCAGCAGAGCTGGTTTGCCCTGGGTCGGCTGCTCACCACGGCCGGCGGCGACCCGGTCCTGTTCTCATGGGGCGGTTCGATGTTCGAGTACTTGATGCCGCTTCTGGTAATGCCGACATATGAAAACACGCTGCTCGATCAGACCTGCAGGGCCGCTGTGGAAAGGCAGATCGAGTACGGACAAGAGCGTGGAGTGCCGTGGGGCATTTCTGAGTCCTGCTACAACACGATCGATGTTTCTCTTAATTATCAGTACCGCGCGTTTGGCGTGCCGGGGCTCGGATTCAAACGCGGGCTGGCCGAGGATCTGGTGATCGCGCCGTATGCGTCGGCACTCGC
>DASQHK010000456.1:0-10238 GCA_035632135.1 Bryobacterales bacterium | reverse complement strand
CGACGTTCCAGCGGGAGATGTCGGCGCCGCGGAAGGTCTCGCCTTTGTTATGAGAGACGAGCAGGTACATGTCGCGATTGACAACGTTGGTGGCCGAGCGATAGAGCACGTAGAGCGAGCCGTGTTGATCGGCAAACGCATTGAGGCCGCAGCAGCCGCACGCGCCGGTGGGATGGTCATAGGCGGGCTTCTCGGCAGCGAAGGTCTTGCCGCCATCGGTGGAGCGAGCGATCCACACGCGGCGGTTCTCCTCGCCCTTCTGCCCGGGCGTGGGGGCGTGCCAGAGCACGTAGACGTCGCCCGCGGCGTCGGCGGCCACCGCCCCGCCGCCGTCGAGGCCCCACGCCGTGTGAATCACGTTGCGCTCCGGCTCGAAGGCCGTGCCCGAGTCATTCGAGCGCGCGTACAGCATGGGCGCGCCGAGCGGGCCCTTGGGCTCCGCGTCGCGCGAGCCGTTCCAAGCCACGTGAATGCGGCCGCCCGAGCCGATCGCCAGCCGCGCGCCGCGAATGTTGCCCACGGCGATGGCGCTGCCCGGCTTGCTATTGGCCTGGACGGGCTTGGAGAACGTCGCGCCGCCGTCGGCCGAGCGGACATAGAAAAGGTCGCCGTGCGCCGGGTCGCCCTTGAAGTAGATCAGGTGAACCACGCCCTTCGCATCCACGGCTGCCTGCGGCTGGATGCCGCCGTCGGGGACGCGCAGCAGAGTCACGCCGGTCTGCTGCTGGACCTTTGCCGGAGAAGAGGCCGGACGTGTGGCGGCTACGGCCAGCACGGCCGCCAGCAGCGCCGGTACGGCTGTTAATACTTTGGTTGAGGAACTCATGTTCTTCCATTCTATCCCGTCTCGCCGGCTTCGGGGGACGGCAGGGCCCGCACGGTCTCCTCGATCAGCGGCAGGTCCTCGAAGTCTTTCTTCCCGCCGGCGCCGAGTTCCTTGAATCTGCGGGCCGAAGGGAAGACGCGGTGCTCCAGCGTGCCGATGGCGGCGTTGTAAGATTCTACCGCCTGCTTCAGGCTGGTCCCCACTTTTCCCACGTGCTCGACGAGTATCGCCATGCGGTCGTAAAGCTCCTTGCCCAGCTCGCTGATTTTCTGGGCGTTTTCGGCGAGTTGCTCCTGCCGCCAGCCGCGCTCGATGGCAAACAGCAGGGCGAACAGCGTGGTGGGCGTGGCGAAAACGATGCGCCGCCCCAGCGCCCATTCGATCAGGCCGCGGTCCTTCTCGGCGGCTGCGCCCAGAAACGAATCGTTGGGGATGAAGAGAACGACAAATTCCGGGGCGGCGGGAAACTGCGCCCAGTATTCCTTGGAGGCGAGCAGCGTCACGTGCGCCCGCACCTGCTCGGCGTACCGCGCCAGCGCGGCTTCCCGTTGCGCGTCGGTCGTCGCGTCCATGGCGTCCAGAAATGCGTCGAGCGGCGCTTTGGAGTCGATCACGATGGTTCGTCCCGCCGGAAGTTTCACGGTCATGTCGGGACGCAGCCGGCCGTCTTCGGTGGCGCTTTGCTCCTGCTCGGCAAAATCACAATGCGCCGACATGCCGGCCAGCTCCGCCGTCCGGCGCAGGGTAACTTCTCCCCAGCGGCCGCGCACACGGTGCGATTGCAGAGCGTTCACCAGCTTGGCGGTTTCCGAGCGTAGATTGGCTTCGGCTTGCGCCACGCTTCGCAACTGCTCGCCCACCGTGCCGATCTCGCCCAGCCACCTCCGCTCCAGCTCCGCCGTTTCTCGCTGGTATGTCACCAGCGTTTCGTGCAGCGGCTGAAGCAGCGCGCCCAGGTTGCCGGCCGCTTCGTCTTTGAGCGCCTTGAATTTTTCCTCAGCCAGCGTCAGGAAGCCGGCGTTGTTGCCGGCGAGCGCGTCGGCAGCCAGCGAGCGAAACGTTTCCGACAGTTTTGTTTTGGCCTCTTCGAGCAGCGCTTTCTGCGCCGCCAGATTCTTCGCTGCCTCCCCGGCCAGCGTCTCGGCGGCGGTCTTCGATTTTTCCGACTCGGTGAGGCGCTCGTTGAGCGAGCGGATCTCTCCCGTGGCCGCCTGAAGCTGGCTCCGCAGCTCCACTTCCCTGCCCTCGGCTCCCGCCGCCCGCGCCTTGGCGCGCGCGCCGGCCACCACCCACGCCAGAGCAGCTCCGGCGAGAAGCGCGATCACAATGAATGCGGCTGACATCCCCTTATTTATACACTTCGCAGAGCGGCGAGGCCAGCGGTCGGTGGCGGCACGCTACAATATCGGCCGTGAAGTATCGCGTTTATCTGGAACAAGATGAGGACGGAATGTTTGTTGCGCCTGCCCGGCGCTGCCGGAGTGTGTGTCGCAAGGCCACACTCGGGAGGAAGCCAGGGACAAGATCTGCGAGGCGATCTCAGGTTACCTGAAGAGCCTGCGCAAACATAGCGAACCTGTTCCTCCGGGCATCCAGGAAGACGTAGTTACGGAGCTACTTTAGCCGCCCTGCGAGACCCTGCCCCGCCTCACACTTCGTCAATCCGCTTGCCTTCGAGCGCTGCTTTGACGGCGGCGGTCATGATGCGCTCGGCCAGGTGCATGCTGGCCTGGTTCAGCTTCTCGATCTGGCCGCGGATCAGCCACGCATCGTCGGCCTGGTAAGCGAGGTGCAGCTCGTTGAGGGCCGTGGTGATGGCGGCGCGCTCCTCGTCGCTGATCTCGAACCACGCGTCGTCGTCCCGGGCCTTCTCGGTGGCGGCGAGGATCGCGTCAGCGTCCAGGCGCGCTTCGATCAACTGCCGGCGGCGAAAATCGGCTTCTGCCTGGTCGACCGATTGAGCGACCATCGCCTCCACCTCCGCATCGGTGAGGCCATAAGAAGGCTTCACTTCAATCGATTGTTCCCGGCCCGAGTGCAGATCGCGCGCGGCGACATTGAGAATGCCGTTCGCGTCGATCAAAAAGCGGACCTCGATGCGCGCCGCGCCGGTCGGCTGCGGCGGGATGCCCTTCAGGTCGAAGCGCGCCAGGCTGCGATTGTCGGCGGCCAGCTCGCGCTCGCCCTGCACCACGTGAATCAGGACGTTGGTCTGGCCGTCGACGCCGGTGGTGAAGACCTCCGTGGCGCTGGCCGGAATGGTCGAGTTGCGATGGATGAGCTTCGAGACCACGCCGCCCAGGGTCTCGATGCCCAGCGAGAGCGGGGTCACGTCGAGCAGCAGCAGGTCGCGCTGGACGCCCGCCAGAATCCCGGCCTGCACCGCAGCGCCCAACGCCACCACCTCTTCTGGGTGCAGCTCCGCGTGCGGCTTCTTCTGAAACAGGATCTCCACCGTCTCGCGGACCAGCGGGATCCGCGTCGAGCCGCCCACCAGCACGACCTCGTTAATCTCGTCCACGTCGATCCCGGCGTCCAGCACGGCTTGGCGACACGGCTCGATGGTGCGCTCGACAATGCCGGCAATGAGCTGCTCGAAGAGCGGCCGGTCGAGGCGGCGGCTGTAGTCGCGGCCGCGGTAGTAAAAGCGGATCCGGGTCTCCAGCAAGCTCGAAAGCGCGTGCTTGGCCTCGATCACCGCCCGGCGCAGCAACTCCACGGCCGCGGGATCAGCGGACAGGTCCTCGCCCCACTCCGTGGCAAGATCTTCGAGAGCGATGCGGAGAAGCGCGTGGTCGATGTCGTCGCCGCCCAGGTGCGTGTCGCCGTTGGTTGCCAGCACCTCGAAGATGCCGTCGCGCAGCTTGAGGATGGAGATGTCGAAGGTGCCGCCGCCCAGGTCGTAGACGGCCACGATGCCCTGCTTGCGCCGGTCAAGGCCATAGGCGAGCGCGGCGGCCGTGGGCTCATTCACCAGGCGCAGCACGTCCAGGCCGGCGATGCGGCCGGCGTCCTTGGTCGCCTGGCGCTGCGCGTCGTTGAAGTAAGCCGGCACGGTGATGACGGCCTTACTCACCGGCGCGCCGAAGCGAGCTTCGGCGTTGCGCTTGAGCGCACCCAGCACCTGCGCGGAAATTTCGGGCGGCGTCAGGACGCGGTCCCCGAGCCGAATCCGGATCACCGACTCGCTGCCCTCTGCCACTTGAAATGGAAACAGCCGCAGCTCTTCGTTGACGTCGCCGACACCCTTGCCCATGAGGCGCTTCACCGAATACACGGCGCGGTCGGGATGCGCCAGCAATAGGTCAGCCGCCGCGCGCCCGGCCACCAACTCGCCCTCCGGCGTCATAGCCACGATGCTGGGAACGATTTTGTCGCCGCCGGGACCTGGAATGATCTGAGGCCGCCCCGAGTCCATACACGCCACCAGGCTGTTGGTGGTGCCAAGATCGATGCCGACGATGGGATCTTTGGTTTCCATTCACTCGAGCACTGCGCCCACATCGCGCAGCAGGTTCTGGATGTAGCTGCGGCGGCCGAGCAACCGGGCGATTTGGTCCAGCGCGTCGCGGCCGCCGGTCCGGTCCCAACGGGCGGCAGCGGCCTGGAGCGAGCGGCCGCTTTCGGCCAGCAGCGCGTCGAATTTCGCCTTCGCCGCGGCGAGCTGTGCGCGGGCGGCCGCGTCGCCGGCGCGGGCTGGCTCGAGCGCCATCTTCAACTCGAAAACTTCGTCGAGCAGCTCGGGCGGCGCAGCGGAGGCGTCCTGCTTCACGCCGTGCAGCACGAGCAGGTACGCAGCCCGGGAGATCGGATCCTTCAACGTCCGATAGGCGTCGTTGAGCCGCGCCGCGGCCTCTTCCGCGAGCCGCCGTTCCGGCGCCGGGCGCTCGAAGTAAAGGTCGGGGTGGAGTTTCCGGCTGAGGCTGTAGAATCTGGCCTCGAGTTCGCCGCGGTCGATCTCCAGCTTCTGCGGCAAACCTAGATATTGGAAGTAGTCAGTTCCGGTGAGCACGAAGAGCGCCGGCCCTCAAATCCCCGCGCCGGTGGTCGGCTCGCCGCGCGCAGCCCGGCGCTTCGCCTCGCTCGCCCGAGCCTCGCCCGGTGGCGTGAGCGCGGACCCAGCCGCCGAGCCGCTCGGTGTCGTATCGGCCGCCGGCTCGCCGCGCGTGGCTTCCGCGGACCCATCCCCGGCAAGAACGCCGCTCCGCTCGCCCGGGCCGAACCGTTCCCGCACCGTCCGCTTGGCCTTGTAATCGGCGATGGCGGCGCGGATGGCGTCCTCGGCCATCATCGTGCAGTGGATCTTCGCCGGCGGCAGGCTCAGCTCGTTCAGGATCTCGGTCTTATCGATCTCCAGAGCTTGGTCGAGCGTCTTGCCCTTGATCCACTCCGTCGCGAGCGACGAGCTGGCAATGGCGCTGCCGCAGCCAAAAGTCTTGAACTTCGCGTCTTCGATGACGCCGGTCCGGTCGTTGACCTTGAGCTGAAGCCGCATCACGTCGCCGCACTCGGCCGCGCCGACCGTGCCGGTGCCGACGTCGGGATCGTCTTTGTCGAGCGCGCCGATGTTGCGCGGCTGGTTGAAATGATCGATGAGGTCCCCCGGCTCCGGCATGGCTGGATCTAGCGCTTGGTTCCCAGCGCGGCCTCTTCGTAAGCGGGGCTCAGCTCGCGCAGATGGCTCACCACTTCCACGACGCGGCCGACGACGTAATCCACTTCCTCCACGGTGTTGCCGCGGCCGAGGCCAAAGCGGATCGAGCTGTGGGCGAGGTCGTCCGGCACGCCGAGAGCCTTGAGCACGTAGCTCGGCTCCGGCGTCGCCGAGGTGCAGGCCGAGCCGCTCGAAACCGCGACGTCGTCGAGAGCCATCAGCAGCGACTCGCCCTCCACGCCGGCGAAGCTGATGTTGATGTTGTGCGGCAGGCGATGCTCCAGGCTGCCGTTGACCGTGCAGCCGCCGAGCCGGCCGAGGATGCCGTCCGTGAGCCGGTCGCGCAGCGCCGCCAGCCGCCGCGACTCTTCCGCCATCTCGCGCGCGCAAATCTCGCAGGCCTTGCCCAGGCCCACAATAGCCGGAACGTTGAGCGTTCCCGAGCGCATGCCGCGCTCGTGGCCGCCGCCGTCCATTTGCGGAGCGAGTTCCACACGCGGGTCCTTGCGCCGCACGTAGAGCGCGCCCACTCCTTTCGGCCCGTACATCTTGTGCGCGGAGAGCGAGAGCAGGTCGATGTGATCCGCCGCCACGTCGACCGGAATCTTCCCCACGGCCTGGGTGGCGTCGGTGTGGAACAGAATCTTCCGCGCGCGGGCGAGCTTCCCGATTTCCGCGATCGGCTCGACGACGCCGATCTCGTTGTTGGCGTATATCACCGAGATCAGAATCGTCTCGTCCGTGATGGCCTGCGCGAGCGCAGCAAGATCGGCGCGGCCATCCTTGCCGACCGGCAGATAAGTGACGCGAAAGCCCTGCTTTTCCAGGCGCCGGCAGGGGTCGAGCACCGCCTTGTGCTCGATGGCCGAAGTGATGATGTGGCGGCCGCGCGCGGCGTACATCTCCGCCACGCCCTTGATGGCCAGGTTGTTGGATTCGGTGGCGCCGCTGGTGAACACAATCTCGCGCGGCGAAGCGCCGATCAGCTCAGCCACCTGCCGGCGCGCCGCATCGACCGCTTTTTCCGCCTCCCATCCGAAGCTGTGACTGCGGCTGGCAGCGTTGCCGAACTTTTCGCCGAAATAGGGCAGCATGGCCGCTAGCACCCCCGGATCAACCGGGGTGGTCGCGTGATGATCCATGTAGATGGGGGTTCTCATGCGGTCCACTAATAACTAGCTTACCCCCGCGCCCTCCCCAACGCCAGCCGCACGCCTCGCCGCAGGTGCACCCAGCCCGCGTACAGCAGCAGATACGCCAGGATGAACGGGAACGCCACCAGTTGCGCCAGCTTCCGGGCGGCGCCTTCCTCGAGCAGGCCGGCGCGGTAAAGCACGAACTGCCGGATGGCCTGGCGATGGCTCCAGTCAAGCCAGAAGAAATCGGCGTTCTCGTTGAAGACCACTACCTTCGCCGGCAGCAGCACGGTCGCCGCGGCCTTCCACGGCGTCATCACCGGCTCGTCCGAGCAGATGATCCCCAGCAACGGGTAGTGCTGCGCGCGAAGCACGGCCAGCAGCCGGCGGCGGTCGGCCCGGGAGCGGCAATCGGTGACGCGGAAGACGCGCGTGGTCGCCGCGTCCAGCACCCGCGGCACGCCAGGCAGGCAAGTGAGCAGATCGAAGCCGACCTCGCCGCCGTAGACGGAGCGGAAGCGCGGGATAGCGGCTTCGAGGACCGCCCGGCTGCCGCTTTCGACCAGCAGCATCCGGGTGAATGGCGGCAGGCGGCGGCCAAAGAAATGGCGCATCGACTGCCATTGTAAGCGGAATGAGCAGCAACCGGCCGGTCCCCGAATTTGTCAATGTGCTTGGCGAACGCCGCGACAGACGCCTCGGCAACGAGGCCGCCCACCGGCAAATGGCGGAATCGTTGCCTTTCAGCACACGAGGATTGCGGCGCCGCCGGCAACGGCTGGTTACACGGTTCCCGTGCTACACTGAATCCGTGGAGCTTCCGCCATGCGAAATCTCACCTTGGCCCTCGACGAAGACCTGCTCCTTCAAGCCCGCAAGCTCGCCCTCGATCGCCGCACCACCGTAAACCAGCTCGTCCGCGACTATCTTCTCGACCTGGTAAGCCGGGAACGGCAACTGCGCCGTGCACGCTCGCGCTTAAAGCGGGCCTTCGCCCGGGGCATCGTGGAAATCGGCCGCCGCACCTGGAAGCGCGACGACCTTTATGAGCGACGCTCTCGATGATCACTGACAAAGCCCTCGCCTTCGTCGACACCAACGTCCTGGTCTATGCATTCGAGAAGGGTTCTTCGCCGCAGAAAGCAATCGCGCAGAAGCTCGTCAGCGAACTCCTTGACGAAGACCGCATTCGCCTGAGCACCCAAGTCCTCCAGGAGCTGTTCGTGACACTCACCAAAAAAGTGCGCCGTCCCTGCTCGCCTGATGAGGCGCTGGCGTGTTTGGATGATCTGGGTGCTTGGCCGCTCTTCGTGGTCGATTTCCCGGCCATCCGCGAAGCGGCACAGCTCGCGCAAAAAGCCGCCCTGTCGTTCTGGGATGCCCTAATCGTCGTCGCCGCCGCCCGCAGTGGCGCATTCCGGCTCTACACCGAGGACCTCAGCCATGGCCAAACCATCCTCGATGTCGAGGTCGTCAACCCGTTTCGGGAAATCCAATCATGATCCCTGCTTGTTCCCACCGCCGCAATTTGTGGTATACCAAAAGGGAAGTGCTGGCGTTCAAGCACAAGCTACTTTTCAGTTCGCTGCTCGTCGCGCTCGCCGTCGCGTTCCTGCTGGCCCCGCGCTCTGCTCCCGCCGCGCCCGAAACCGGCGTCAAGCCGGTCGATTTCGACCGCGACATCCGCGGCATTCTCTCCGATAATTGCTACGCCTGCCACGGCCCGGACGAAAAGAACCGCCAGGCCGGCCTGCGCCTCGACAGCAAGGACGGCCCGCAAAGCCCCTTCGCGCCGCGCAAGGGCTACCAGATTCTGGCCTCCGGCAATAGCGCCCAGAGCCGCCTGTATCGGAAGATCAGCGCGGCGGACAAGAACCTGCGCATGCCGCCGCCCTACGCCAATCGCTCGCTCACCGCCGAGCAAGTGGCGCTGATCCGCCGCTGGATCGACGAGGGCGCCAAGTGGGAAACGCACTGGGCCTACGTCGCGCCCAAGCGACCCGAGGTCCCCAAGGTCAAGGACGCCTCCTGGCCGCGCAACGCGATCGACAATTTCATCCTCACGCGCCTGGAATCGGAGGGCCTCAAACCCTCGCCCGAGGCCGACAAGGTGACGCTGCTGCGCCGGGTCACTTTCGATCTCACCGGCCTGCCGCCTACGCCCGCCGAGATGGATGCGTTCCTGGCCGACCACTCGCCCCATGCCTATGAGAAGCAGGTAGACCGCCTGCTGGCCTCGCCCCGCTACGGCGAGCGCATGGCCATGCAATGGCTTGATCTGGCCCGCTACGCCGACACCCACGGCTATCACATCGACCCGGCCCGCGAAATGTGGCACTGGCGCGACTGGGTGATCGACGCCTTCAACCGCAACATGCCGTTTGACGAGTTCACCATCGAGCAGCTTGCCGGCGATCTGCTCCCGCATCCCACGCGCTCCCAGCTCATCGCCACCGGCTTCAACCGCAACCACATGATCAACTTCGAGGGCGGCGCCATCCCCGACGAATACCAGGTCGAGTACGTCGTGGATCGCGTGGAAACCACTTCCGTTACGTGGATGGGCATGACGCTGGGCTGCGCGCGCTGCCACGACCACAAATACGACCCCCTCAAGCAGCGCGACTTCTACCGCTTTTACGCCTTCTTCAATACCATTCCGGAAAAGGGTCTGGACGGACGCAAGGGCAATGCCGCGCCGCTGATCCAGCTTCCGTCATCCGAGCAGGAGCGGGAGCTGAGCGAAGTGAAAACCGGCATCGCCGCGGCCGAAAAAGCGATGCCCGCGGAGAGCGAGCTGGCCTCGCTGCAGAGCGAGTGGGAGAAGGCGGCGCTCGACAAGCTCCCCGCAGCCACGCGCGACGGCCTGCTCGCCCACTACGAGCTGAACGGCAGTTTCGGCGATTCCTCCGGCCGCTACCGCCACGGCCGCATCCGCACCGGCGACCTGACTTATAACGCCGGCCCGCTCGACCGCGCCGCCGAATTCGACGGCGAGACCGAGGTCGATCTCGATAACGGCGTCGCGCTCGATCGCAGCAAACCGTTTTCGATCGCCGTTTGGCTCCGCTCCGGGAACACGCACGAGCTGCAGGTGATGCAGAAAATCGCCGACGCCCAAACCCGCCGCGGCTTCGAAATGACTTGGGAGGAGTCGTACCCCATCGGCCATTTACAGCGCGGCGCCAAACTGTCGCTGCGCCTGACCAGCCGCTGGCCGGACGATGCCATCGAGGTCCGCACCAAGCGGGCTCTGCCAATCTCCTCGAAGGAAGGCTTGCCGCGCCCGTGGTATCAGGTCACCGTGAACTACGACGGCAGCGGACGCGCCTCCGGCCTGAAGCTTTTTGTGAACGGCCGGGAGGAGCCGCTCGAAGTGGCGCAGGACAAGCTCTCGGGCGCGATCGGGACCGACAGCCCGTGGAGCATCGGCAGCAAGAAACTCGGCCATGCCTACAAGGGCGCGATGGATGACCTTCGCTTCTACGGCCGCGCGCTCACTCCCGCCGAGATCTCCGACCTGGCCATCGAGCAGCCCATCCGCGCCACGCTGTGGCTCCAGCCCGCCAAGCGCGCCAAGGACCAGAAGGCCGCGCTGCGCGAATACTTCCTCACCCACGCG